>CAYOHF010000031.1:0-33502 GCA_964403695.1 uncultured Woeseiaceae bacterium
CGCTACGAGTTGCCAGAATGAGCATGCGTTCATCATTCATCAGTGCATCGGCGAGGGCGCCACTCGCGCTACTCGTATTTACAATCAACTGGTTGCCGCCCGGCAGTTCGTTTAAAGCTTCTGCAAGATCGCCACCAGTCAGGTCAGGTCCGCCAATATTGAACTTGTATTCGTAATCATCGTAACTGCCGTGGCCGATAAGATAGACCGCCAGGCGATCGCTCGCAGTCATTCGGCTATCCAGCGTGGTGAAGTAATCGAGAACACCTTCACGGGTAGCGGATGGCGCCGGAAAAACATGAATCCGATCTGCCGTAGTCAGTGTTTTGGACGCTTCGCTCACAGCAGCGACCTGTTTAGCGAATTGCTCTGCGTACACTGCATCACCACCCAGCCCTTCGATGACGACAACATACAGTTCCGCCTTGCTAACCAAAGGCAGCAGTAGCAACAGCAGGCCGCAATAATTTCGCAAGCGATTCAAATTGTGCTCCAGCGACGACGCAACAACCATTCGCCAGCTTTCAACAGCAACAACAGGATAAATATCGCCGGAGCATCCCAGATAGCCCGATATTCCTGTTCCGTAATGCCCGAGCTGCTGTAGCGCAGCAGATCAGGCAGCGCGTCGAGATCCTGCGGCTCGAGATACTGACCACCGGTGGCCTCTGACAGTGCCCTTAATTGTGCTGAGTTTCGCCGGATGTTGAAGTACTCGGCCTGCCCCGAATCATAATGAACACTGGCCCGGGCAGTCGCGACAGCTTCTTCGCTGCGATGGGCAACGGCTTCGAAAAACCACGTACCGGATTCGGTCGGGTCTACCTCGGCGGTAAATATGCCGGGGTCCTCGGCGCTTGCCTGCAAATTGACGGACCAGGATTCGCCGTCCTCGTGAGACACCTGCACGACCACGCCAATGTCATCGACAGGCCTGAATTCCTCGTCACGAAATTCTGCCCGAAGTCCAATATTCGATTCGCCGCTGCCACCACTGGCAGTCAGCGATACACTTTGCGGCGAACTCGCAACGAGCGCACGTAACAGCTGTCGCCAGAAAGTTTCATGCCGTTGATCCTCCAAAGGCAAACTCATTTGCCAGCGCCAGGTGCCACCCGATGCCAGAACATAGGCATGGCCGCGCCCAAACGGCTGTGTAATCAGCAATGGTATTTGCCCGATATCGGTGACTACATTCAGGAGTGTAATCGCCGCCGGTTTGCGGGTGCCGGTCACCTGGTAATCGGCGACCTCCGGTAACTCACTCCACGACTGGAGATTAGCGTCGGTCGTATCGGCAAATCGCAATATCTGGCTATCGGCACCTTGTGGTGTCAGTTCAGCCTTCGCTTTCTTGCGAAAAAATGATTCGATCGTCGTTGGCGGCAGACTAACCGGCAGCACGTCGGCGATTTCAGATTGCCCCCAGCCACCATTGCCGAGTCCATTCGGTCCGGCAATCATCAGCAAACTGCCGCCACGCTCGCTGACAAAATCACGAATCAACGCTTGTTGCCCTGACGAGAGTGTCGCTGCCTCCACGCTGCCAATAATCAGTGCATCATAGGCAAACAATTCGTTCCGGGTCGTTGGAAATCCGCTTTCAAGCTCTTCAGGAGTTTCGATACCTTGCCTATAAAACTTGTTCGGACTAACACGCAACAACGAAGCAATCTGCAGGTCCTCGTCGTCGCCGATGGCCCGACGCAGAAATTTGTATTCCCAGCGCGGTTCGCCCTCAAAATACAGAACCCGGTACGTCTGATTTACCACCTCTACAAGAGTCGAGCGCGTGTTGTTACGCAATTCAGTTTCACCCGGGATACCGTCGACACTAAAGTCAAGGCGATGGTGGCCGGCTTCTGCGAGTTCAAATTCTACCCATGCCGTAGTCGTTCGCGCATCGGCACGCAACTCAACGGGCACCAGTGCCAGCAGGTCGTCGCCGGCGTATACCTTGACCTGGGTGCTTGCCGGAGCATCGTGCCTGATTGATACGCGTGCACCCAGGGTACTTCCGGGCAGCACCTTGTCCGGCAGCGTGATATCTGTAATCTCAATGTCTTCAACGATTTCATCCCGGCCGACCGCCAGCGTATGGATCGGCACACCAAAAGCTGCAATTTCGGCGAGCTCATCGATCGACAGCCCACCGCTGGTGTCGGCACCATCAGAACTCAGGACAACTGCCGCCAGTGGATTGAAGCGTGCTTCCTGCAGGACGGTCTTTAATGAATTCGCAATTGATGTTGCAGCAGCTGTTGGTCGTGAATCCGTGAATGAAGTAACCTCTGCTGCGGTCTCGCCAAGTTCGTAATGTCGCAGTGAAAGATTCAATGCTGCATCAGCCTGCAGCACGCCTGACAAGCTTTTTAATGCTTCCTCAAAGCGCGGTTCCGCAACGCCATACGTCATACTTTCCGAATTATCGAGCACCAGGGCGACGGTATTTTCACCCGCACGTAACCTCTCGGTGCTCAGTGTCGGCTGCGCCAGCACCCACAACACAACCACCAGCATGGAAATTTGCAACATCCAGATAGTCGCGAGCTGGTAGCGACGGACGAAACTACGCCGGCGATAAAGAAAAAGTGAAATACCTGTGACTGCAATTGCGGCCAGAACAATCAAAACCCACGCCGGCCAGTGGCTGAGAAAAATCAGCTCGCTGCGCGCATAGTCTTCGCGCGGATACTTAAACAGGAATTCAAACAACCGGGTGCCCTTAATGTGTCATGGCGTAAACGAGATAGTTGATACCAAACCGATACGCCAGTGCTGTCATATTTTCCGGGTAGTCGGGCCAGTCAGCATGCTCCCAGGCATCGCCGATATCCATGTTGAAATTGATCGCCACCATAAGACGGCCATCGCTATCGTAGATGCCACGCCAATGTGGTTCAAAACCGTCCTTTTCCCAGGTAACACCTGAATAGATAAACATGCGTGAAGGAATCTGAATACGCTGATCAAGATCATAGACAACGTGAAACGCCTCATCACTTTGCGGAATTTCGATGATCGGGCGATCGGGAAATACCTTGCTCATGGATGCCACAAATGCGCTCCACTCGAAGCTACCGTGAAAATCGTCGACCATTAGGAAACCACCGCGCAACAGGTATTCGCGCAGCCGGGCTGCCTCCTGGTCATTCAGGTACCAGTAACCAACCTCCACAGCGTATATCCATGGAAAGTCATAAATATCTTTATCCATTGGCGTAAGAATGCGCGGCTGCTCCGCGGCTTCTATTCGCGTCAACCGGTCAACGCCTTTCACGAAATGATGTTCAGCGTCCGGCCAGTCTGTTTGCCACATCTGGCGCCGGCCATAGCCGCCCCGGCCATATTGATTCGGAGAATAGGCCAGGCGCACAAACTGAAACTCGCCCGGTGCTTCGCGAGTCATGCGGGCAGTCGGTTGAGTCTCAGGTACGCTGTCCTGCCCTCTGACGGTCACTGCGCTCAGCAGTGCGACAAACAGCAGTACAATCGACGCCTCACTGAAGGCTTTGGGCATAATCAGTTTTCCAACAAAGAGTCAGCTATATAACTGACCCGGAAATGAGCGAATAGATTCAATCCGATTGCTGACTTAATTCTGTTTTTCATGATCATTGTCTTTTTGCGCTTCCGGCACCGGGTAGAAAGTAAGCAGGCCCGCATAGGCAACGTCATCGTCCTGACGCTCACCCTTCTCAGCCAGCTCGTCACACTCTTTTAACCACTCTTCCAGTTTGTCCCGCAGTCGGCCAATTTCGCGTTTATTGCCACTGAGGGCCACCCGAATGAGCAAAGGCTGTGCCGCAGATTCCGTGAACGATTCTTCTGGCTGCTCAAGCAGGTGCAAGAGATCTGCTTCGGTTTCACGAAACAAGGAACGCATCATGTCGACCGATTCATTATTCTGCTCGGGCGAGCTCGAGAACAGGTGCGGGTCCACCTCAAAACGGCTGGCCACAGTACGAAAGTAACGCTCAACGGTACCGCGCTTGGGTTTCTCCTGCACCAGCTCCAGCAGCCCGGCCTCGAAAAGCGCATCCACGTGTCGATATAATCGCGGTGCTTTCTCGCCCATCAAATCCGCAACCTGCTTGGTGGTAACCGGGTTGCCCGCAAAACGCTCCAGCAACTTGGCTTTAAAGGGGTCGGTTAGCAGTTTCGCCTGTTCAAGGCTTTTGACGATATAGGTGCTCATTTCTATAAGACTCTGTTTTTATTAGTAAATAAAATATTATTGACTATTCACAATAACGTGAATAAACTTTCATTCACGTTATTATAAATATTCACGAGCTTGTAAACAACATGACTATTTTTGACCATTTGTTCGTTTTTGTCTTCGTCGTCATTTACCCGATTGCCGGATTTTTCGGTTTTAGACGCCTGCTAAAACGTGCCGAGAGCGGCGCAACCGTCGATCGTGCTGACCTGTACCGCAACACGGCCATCAACCATTGGATATTGTTCGTGGTCGCGTTGCTCCTGTGGAGTAATTTAGCTCGGCCGTGGTCGGCTTTGGGGATTGAAGCCGTTGTCGATGGCTGGTTTCTCGCCGCTTTGGGCCTGACGATCGCCGGCATCGTTCTGTTGCTGCTGCAGATTCGCCAGGTGTTGAGTGCCCCACAAGCGGAACTCTCCCAACTCAGGGCACAGTTCGGCACGCTGGATTTGATTATTCCGCAAAATGTCAAAGAGCTGACACGATTCAATTTATTGTCAATTACGGCCGGCATTGTAGAAGAACTCTTGTGGCGTGGCTTCCTGATCTGGTACCTGGGACAGGTCATGCCACTGTGGGCTGCTGCAATTATTAGCAGCGTTGGCTTCGGCCTTGCACATGCCTACCAGGGACTGGCGCATTTACCAAAGATCACGATGGTCGGTGGCGCGTTTGCGGGCCTGTATCTGCTTTCCGGCTCAATTTGGTTACCGATGCTTTTACATGCCGCGGTCGATATCCTGCAGGGACGACTGGCTTACGAAGTGATACATCGATCGGACAGTGCGAATACGGGTATGGGCGGCATGCGTGCAGAAGCAGCATCTTGATGCGGTGCCTGCTGTCGAAGGTCTGCAACTGACTCAAAGAAACACGGCCAAAAACTTCGTGGTAGCAACGCCGACAAAAGTACCGACTGCATAGCCGAGAATTCCCGTCAGCATACCCGGCGTAACGAGGTCCCTCCAGCCGTGCCCTGCCGCTAATGCTGCGGCAGTCGCCGGACCCAGAATACACGCATTGGCAGCGATCATGAGTTCCGCGAGGTCCAGTTTAAATAGTTTGCCAACGATGATGATCAAGACGAAAAACACGCAAACAGATCCGCAAATCAGGGTGACATAGGGCAACGCCACTCCAGCAATTGTGGCGAGATCGGCACTGGCACCGATGGTGACGAAGAACATGTACATAAAGAAGGTACCAACCTCGAATTCCGCGCTGAAATTGCGTACCAGTGGTTTAAGGAAATTTGCGACGCCAAGCGCGAAAACGGTAATGATGAGGATGAAGTAGTTTTCCTGCCCCAGCGTTTTCGCCAGCAGCTGGCCCAGCGCACAAATAGCCATGCTGGTGGCCAACGCCGCCGCAAGGCCGGTCATCCTGAATGGTGCGCCGACACTTTCCTCATGCGCTACGGGTCCGGCATCGGCACCTGTGTTGTCGGCGGAAAAGTACGGAGAAGGCATGGCCCTGCGGGCTATTGCCAGGCTGGGCATCAACATCAGTACAGCCATGAAAAAAATTGCACCGATCGTGTCCGCGGTCAGAGCACCGACATAGTGGCTTGGGTCGGTTAACTCTACCGCCTGGGCCGTCGCTACAAAATTTAACGAACCGCCGATGTAACTGCCGGTTAATGTACCGGCGACTTGTGCCTCGTATGGGCCGAAATTGAATAACAGCGTAAGCAGAATAATTGAAGTGGCGATTACCGCTGCCGACGCCACAAATGCCTTGAACATCGGGCCAATTTCCGCCAATACCTGTTTAAGGTCGGCTTTGAATAACAGCATTGGGATGGCCAGCGGTACCAGCAGCGAACTGACGGTGCCATACATAGCTGCTGAATGCGGGATAAGCCTGATGTTTGCGAACACAACGCCCAGGGTCAGGATAATGAGTACGCCGGACAGCTTGCGCCCGATACGCGTCGTTTCTACCCAGAAACCAAATGTTGCAAGGCCGATCAGGATTGCCGCCAGTTGAAATGTCTGGTCCGCAGTTATCAGGCTCATTACGTCATTCCCCTGGTGAATTCTGACTAATGATCATTCGAAATATAATTCCTTACTTAATAATAAGTTAGCAGCATAATTGACGCTCTTCCCGGTGCCAGCGGCATTGCCCGGGCGCACATTTAATCGGCTATCTCGCGGACCGGAACAATGCGTGTAATCGCACCTGCATTTTGCCGGTCCCCTGTTGATATGATGCGTGCGGCGCGGAACCGACCAGCCTTTAGTATGGTCAATTATTCGGGTATTGGCGATTACACTGTCCTGGACATCTGCGCGATCCATTTCTCAGGCGCACATCTTAGCAACGGACAAACGGAGTCAGGGACATTGCAACAAACGATGTTGAGGGTATTGCTTGTACTGCTGACGGCTACGGCCGCCACGAGCGCCCTCGCCCAGTCCGAAGTGCCCGAGGCGATTGAGATTGAAACAGGCGGCCTCGAGCCGATGCGCCTTCTGCGGCTCGAGCACGAAGACGCTGAAATAAGAATTGATGGTCATATTGACGAGACGATCTGGTCACAGATCCAGCCGTTCAACAACCTGAAAGTAATCGAACCGGACACCCTGGCCGATGCCCCGTATAAAACAGACTTGCGGATGTTTTATACCAATCGTGGCATTTACGTGTCATTTGATATGGACCAGCCGGCCGATACGATTGTCCAGCGTTTTGCGCCGCGTGATTCTTTCGACGTCAATCGCGACAATGTGGGCTTCACACTGGATACATCTGGTGATGGACGCTACGGCTACTGGGTGAATCTGTCGCTCGGCGACAGCCAGATGGATGGCACGGTTTTGCCGGAAAGGCAGTTCAGTCGCGAATGGGACGGTGCCTGGTACGGCGCAACCCAGCGGACCGCGAACGGCTGGTCTGCAGAATTTTATGTGCCATGGTCGCAAATGGCGATGCCGAAACGGGATGGAGCGCGACGCTTTGGCTTCTATCTGAGCCGCAAGGTCGCTCATCTTAATGAGCGCTGGGCGTGGCCTGGATTGCCCGAATCCAAACCACGATTCATGAGCGCATTACAACCGCTTGAACTGGAACAGGTCGATCCCCGCCAGCAATGGAGTTTGTTCCCTTACGCATCGGGTACGTACGACAGAGTGGACGAAGACAGCAGGTTTAAAGGCGGGTTGGATTTATTCTGGCGACCGTCGAGTAATTTCCAATTGACCGCAACTATTAATCCGGATTTTGGCGCCGTTGAATCAGACAACGTCGTCGTCAATTTCACGGCGGATGAAGTGTTTTTTCCGGAAAAACGTTTGTTCTTTCAGGAAGGTCAGGAAATATTCGAAATCTCAGATCGGGACATCGGTGGCAGCAGCTTTCCAACAACTAAGGTCGTCAATACGCGCCGCATTGGAGGCCGACCAAGAGAGCTGGATCTGCCGCCGGGCGTTGAACTGTCACAACGTGACGAACTTATACCTGCCGATATTTTCGGGGCACTCAAAGCCACCGGACAGATTGGTTCATTTCGTTATGGTGTACTGGCCGCGTCCGAAGACGAAACCGATTATGTTGCAAGCGATGGTCTTGGCTATGTCCAGGATGGCAGGGACTTCGGCGTTTTTCGAGTTCTTTACGAAGACAATAAAGGCGCTGCCTACCGGGGACTTGGATGGGTCTCTACATTTGTTGCACACCCCGAAACTGACGCTGTAGTTCATGGCGCTGACTTTCACTACCTCACCACCAGTGGCAGGTGGAAATTCAACGGCCAGTTGCTGTATTCAGACCTGGAGGAGGACGGTAGCGGCACCGGCACATTTGCAGATATTACCTACACGCCTCGCCAGGGCATAAAGCACTCGCTCGACATGGCGATTCTTGATGACAAAATTGATGTCAATGACCTCGGATTTCAGCGCAGGAATGATATCGACGCCTACGTCTATCGCTTCGAATGGGTCAAGTCCGGATTGTCGCGCGTGCGAAACTTTAAGGTCTCACCCAGTGCCCGATACGCGAAAAATGGGGAAGGTTTTCGAGTTAGCGACTTCGTTGGCTCCGGTGTATCGATCACATTGAACAACCTTCACGAAATTGGTGGATTTCTTGGCCGGGCTGGAAGTCGTTATGACGACCGCAACAGTTTCGGTAACGGTACGTTCAAGATCGATCAACGACTGTTTACTAATATTAACTACCGCACGGATACCTCCAGGGACATGAGTTTTTTTGCCAAGCTCGAACATCGCGGAGAATCGCTGGGTGGTCGATCGCTTGAGAGCACGCTAGGCGTGACCTGGCGCCCACGCAACAACCTCAGCTTCGACGTGCAAATCGCACATAAAGATCGCGATGGCTGGTTGTTGCACCAGGACGATGAAGACTTCACGACGTTCGATGCGACGCAATGGCGGCCGGAATTGAGTTTCGAGATTTTCCCTACTGCCCGCCAGCAGCTGAGACTAGCGTTCCAATGGGTTGGAATTCGTGCAGAAGAAGATGAATTTTATACCTTGCCCGAGGGCACAACCGACCTCATTCCTGGTCCGAAACCACCCGGCCCTACCGATAGCTTTAGTACATCAGATTTCAACTTTCAGATTCGTTATCGCTGGCAGATCGCGCCGTTGTCCGATCTGTTTATCGTCTATACAAAAGGTGACTCCACGGACTACGATGGTCTGGTTGAGTTTGATGATTTATTTCAGAATTCCTGGGATAACCCGCTCGGCGACATGCTGGTCATCAAATTGCGCTACCGAATCGGTTCGTAACGTCAGGCTCGCGTGGCATGACCGGCAACCAGCGATGTTATATGTTCAAGCGTCGTTGTATGACTCCTGTAATCCTGAATAACCGCAGTTAACTGACCGTCAAGATCTATCGCCAGCGATGGAAAACCGTTGGTAGGAGATCGCCTGGTGAACTCCAGCTGTCGCTCGAATTCCTGCTCCAGCCATTTCGATTCCAGGTCTTGCGCAAATTTTTGTGTGTCCAGATGTAACTCTTCTGCCAGTGTCACCAGGGTCTCGATATCGGATGGATTCATGGCACGCAGGTAATAGGCGTGTTGAATCGCGAGAATCATTTCATCTGACTGATCCTGGCTTCCTGCCGCTATGACGGCGCGACACGCTGGATAGGTTGATCGGCGTGGTTTGCAGTCGGTCCAGAAAGCAAAATTGAATTCAGTACCGAGCATGCTCTGTATACGCCGCCAAGCATCAGGGAGTGCTGTGCGTAAATGTTGTGGCATCGGTTGATCCGAGTCCGGCGCCAGGCCACCAAGAACTTTCTCCAAACGGATGCTGGCCGGAAGGTTGGCGAATAGTCGCTCTGACGTCGGTCGATAACCCCAGCACCAGGAACACATCGGATCGTGATAGTAATAAAGCGTATGCACAGAAGAGTTAGCTATTGCCGTTTCAGCTGGATTGCCAGCGCCTGAAGCCGCCCACTACGCGTAGCTCAGCTTGCGTAACCCACGCATGGCGGGAGCCTGATTTTAATGTCATAGTTCCGGGACTCACATATTGCGGTGTTAGTAATATCTTGCAAACTTAACCGACAACCACATATCTGATTGACTGATCAGAATGGAATAAATCAAGGTGAATGTATCATGATTAAGCGAATGCACTTGTTGGCATTATCGATAGCAGCGACAGGCTTGCTCGCAGTTACGCCGTCAGTGGCGGACGAGGTCGTTGATGAAATTGACGATATCAAGGCGAAGAGTTGTATCCGTGTGCGCTCTTTGCGAAGCACGAAAGTCATAGACGACCTGAATATTATTTTTTACATGGTCGGAAGCACCGTTTACCACAATATACTGCCGCGACAATGTCATGGGCTGGCACGTGAGGATCGTTTCGGTTACGAGGCAAGGTCGGGCAATTTATGCGATCGCGACACGATTCGGATTCTCTACCAGGCCGGTACACGGATGCAGGAGGGCAACGCCTGTCGACTTGGAAAATTTCACCCAATCACTAAAGAGGACGCTGATGCGCTAAAGGAGAAATCAAATGAGCTGCCGCAAGCTAAACCTATCCCACTGCCAGAACCGGAAGAAATAGGCGAGGACAGCGAAGAGTCAGGAGATGAACAGCAGAATTGATAAACAGATCACTTGATTCTGAATTCTACGAATAGCGACGAGATTCGCATTATGAGAGTGAGGTTGTCCGGACGCGGGTTTTCAGTCGCCGTGTTGTCCATCGTCATGGCCTTGACGATGGTGCGACAAGCCGCCCTTGCAGCGCCCGACAAAGGGGAGCTTGCCAACCTGGGCAGGGCTTTGTTTTTTGACGTCAATTTGTCCGCCAATCGAAACCAGTCCTGTGCGTCTTGTCATGATCCCGCACGAGCATTTTCCGGCAGTCGCGACAACGGCGTATCCGGCGCCGTCTCTTTGGGGGGCGATGGTTTATCTCTGGGCGATCGCAATGCGCCCTCCACCACCTACGCTTTTCTGATTCCAAATTTTCACAAGGACGACAAGAACGAATTCATCGGCGGCTTTTTCCACGACGGCCGCGCACCGACCATGGTTGATCAGGCCGGACAACCATTCGTTAACCAGATTGAAATGGCACTAGCTGACGATGCGGCAGTGGTGAATCGCGTTCGCGAGAATCCCGCGTATGTTGAATCACTTGAAAAACTTTACGGAAATTCTATTTTCGATCAACCAGAGCGTGCATTCAGGGCCATCACCGAGAGCATAGTCGCCTTTGAAAAAACGGAGGAGTTTGCACCTTTCGATTCCCGGTACGACCGTTTCTTGCGTGGGGAATATCAGTTGTCAGAAGAAGAGGAACTGGGGCGCTTGTTGTTTTTCTCGTCGCTAACCAACTGCGTCACTTGCCATACGCTGAATACACGGGAATCGTCTGCACACGAAACATTTACGGATCATCATTACTACAATATCGGCGTGCCGACCAACAAACGAGTCAGGCAGTTGAACAATCTGCAGGAAACCCATCGTGACCTCGGATTGTTGGAAAACCCTACCGTCGATGATCCGTCCCAGGCTGGCAAGTTTCGCGTGCCGAGCCTGCGTAATGTTGCTGTGACCGGGCCTTACATGCACAACGGCGTCTTCCAGGAACTAAACACCGCCATATTTTTCTACGGCAAGTTCATGTTAAGTAACCGAAAAAGCCAGGTTAACCCGGAAACCGGAAAAGCCTGGGGCCAGCCGGAGGTCGCTGAAACGGTGGAACTGGCGGTGCTGAGCCAGGGCCAGCCTATAACCAGGGATCGCGCCGAATTGATTGCAACTTTTTTGCGGACGCTGACCGACCGGCGCTATGAATCGCTGCTGCAATAGCCACGATTGACGCAAGGCCACGGTAGAAAGTCAGCAAGTAGTTCAAACCCTTTTGCGTCCCCTCGCATCAAACCTAGGAATCGAAAATTTCCAATAAGGGGGGAGCTAAATGCTTCAGATGACGCAAATCCAGAAAGTTTACCGCACGGAACTGATCGAAACGCATGCACTGCGCGAGCTCAGCCTGACAGTAAAAGAGGGTGAATTTGTCGCTGTAACAGGGCCTTCAGGGTCTGGCAAGACGACATTTCTCAACATCGTGGGTCTGCTCGAGTCCTTTGAGCATGGCACTTACATGCTGGATGGAAAAGATGTCAGTCGTCTGAATGACGATGCTCGATCAACATTTCGCAATCAAAAGATTGGCTTTATTTTCCAGAGCTTCAACCTCATTCCCGACCTCAACCTGTTCGAAAATGTTGATGTTCCGCTGCGTTATCGCGGGCTGACTGCGGGTGATCGCAAGCAACGGATCGAGAATGCGCTCGAGACCGTCGGCCTGGAATCACGCATGCGCCATATCCCTGCACAGCTGTCTGGCGGACAGCAGCAACGTGTCGCTATTGCGCGGGCCCTGGCAGGTGACCCCAAAGTGTTGCTAGCCGATGAGCCAACCGGAAACCTGGACACAACAATGGCACACCAGGTGATGGATTTACTCGAGCAGATCCATGCCGGTGGCACGACGATAGTCATGGTGACACACGACCCGGATCTCGCTAAGCGGGCTGAAAGAAATATACATTTGATAGATGGGCGCGTTTCGACGCACGAAGCCCCTCATCCACAGGAAGAAAATCCATACGTAGCCAGACTCAATGGCGGCACACCGTTAGCAGCTCAGATTTGACCGGGATATTCTAATGTTCAACTACAACATAAAACTCGCGCTCAAGAGCATGCGACGCAACCCGATCATGACGGCCCTGATGGTCGCGGCTATTGCGGTTGGCATCGGCATCAGCATGACCACGCTAACTGTGCATTACATGATGAGCGGTAACCCGATTCCGCAAAAAAGCGACACGCTATTCGCCATCACGTTGGATAGCTGGAATCCACTGCGCCCGTTCGATGATGACCTCCCGGAACGCGGACCACACCAGGTCACCTTCCATGATGCCGAACGACTGATTGCTTTAGGTGCGGGTAAACGTCAGACAGCGATGTTCGAGTCCAGTCTGATTATCGAACCGACTGATGAGCAAGAGCTGCCTTTTGAAGCGGGTGCACGAGTCACCAATGCTGACTTTTTCCCTATGTTCAACGTACCTTTTATTTATGGCAGCGGCTGGGATAAATCCGCCGACGCCGCCGCTGAATCGGTTGTCGTATTGACCAGGGAACTCAACGAACGTTTTTTCGGTGGCGAGGATAGCGTTGGCAAACAACTAACGATGCAAGGCAGGCAATTTCAAATAATCGGTGTCATCGATACGTGGGAACCCACGCCACGTTTTTATGACGTGATCAATGGCGGCTTTCAGGATGTCAACGAGATGTTCATTCCGTTTGGCCTGACACGGGCCCTGGAACTCGGCTCGAATGGCAGCGACTGGGGCTGGAAATCTGAAGAAACTACAACTTTCGAGCAGTGGCTGAATTCTGAATCAGTCTGGGTCCAGTACTGGGTCGAACTCGAGAGCGACAGCATCAATGCCCGCGACGAATACGTCGCACATCTCGATGCATATGTGAGTGAACAAAAGAAACTTGGCCGTTTTGAGCGACCACTGAACAACAGCATCTACAATGTCATGGAGTGGATGGATTATCACGAAGTCGTAGCAAACGATGCCAAGGTCCTGCTCGGCCTGTCATTCCTGTTCCTGCTGGTTTGCCTGCTCAGTACGATCGCACTGTTGCTGACGAAATTTGTCGGCAAGAAAGGTGAAATCAGCCTGCGTCGTGCGCTCGGCGCCAGTCGCAAAGTAATTTTCAAACAACAAATTGCCGAAGTCGCCGTCATCGGATTGACGGGTGGTTTGATCGGACTGGCATTGGCCGGGCTCGGGTTACAGGGCATCGAGTATCTTTACGATGCACCGGCCGGCCTGGTCAGGCTCGACTGGGTCATGACGTTTACCGCGATCGGCGTTGCGATCATCAGCAGTGTGCTCGCCGGTATCTATCCCGCGTGGCGAGTCTGTCAGATTCCACCCGCCGCTCAGCTGAAAACACAATAGGAGATTTGACATGGGTTTTGGACCGATGATGTCATCGCTGATGCGCAACAAGACAGGACCGCTGCTCGTGGCGCTGCAAATTGCAGTGACGCTTGCAATCGTTATCAACTCGCTGTTCATCATCCTGCAACGGGTGGAGAAAATGAATCGTCCTACAGGCATTGATGTCGATAACGTTATCGTTACCTATGTGCGTGGATTCGGTACAGACTTTGACGTTGTCAACAGCATCACTAACGATATCGACCTGATCAAGTCGATACCAGGTGTTGTTGCGGCCACCGTATCCAACCAGGTGCCATTGAGTGGCTCAGGCTCGGCTACCGGACTGCGAATTGTGGCGGATGAAACCGTTACTCCTATTAGTGTGGGCCGCTTTCGCTGGAGCGAAGAAGGGCTGGATGCGATGGGCATTGAACTGTCGCGTGGCCGAAATTTTTATCCGGAGGAAGTCAATTATGTTTTGCCGAACTCGGATATCGATGCACCACCTTCCGTTCTGATAACACAAGACCTCGCGGACGCCTTGTTCGGCGAAGAAGACGCGCTCGGTAAATCGGTTTACTGGGGCAGCATGGAGACGTCAACCGTTGTTGGCATCATCGGTCACATGCATGGCTCCTGGGTTTCATGGGACAAGCTTACGAATGTTGTTATACAGCCAGGCAAGCCAGCGTATACGACTAACAAGTACATAGTCCGTGTACAGCCCGGCATGCGTGATGAACTAATGCCAATAATCGAGGAGAAACTCGGCGCGTCCAATCGACAACGCGTTGTTAAAAGCGTGCGCTCACTTGAAGAACTGGCCGCAAGGACCTATCAGCAAGACCGTGGTACCGCCATCATCCTGTCCGTTGTGATTTCCCTGCTTATCGGACTGACGGCACTGGTAATTGTCGGTTTGTCGTCCTTCCATGTTACGCAACGCACCAAACAGATCGGTACGCGCCGCGCTCTGGGCGCAAGGCGAATAGACATTATCAAGCAATTCATGCTCGAGAACTGGCTGGTCACTACCGCAGGCTCACTACTTGGCGCCTTGCTAACCGTGATACTCGCCTATTGGCTGGAGGTTTCCTTCGAGCTGCCACGACTGGACTGGCGCTATTTACCGGCGGGGATCGCAACCCTGTGGGTCCTGTCATCGCTGGCAGCTATTGAACCAGCGCGTCGCGCGGCGTCCGTGCCACCGGCAGTAGCGACACGCAGCGTCTGACAGGTTGTTGCTAGTGTGAACGCTCGTTGGATTGGCCGCCAGGCGACTGGCCGGCTGCGGTGTGGACACTTCGAATTACTGTTCGCCTTGTGAAGCGCTGTAGTAAGTGAAAAGCTGGTCGTCCTGACTTTGCGGCTCAAAAATTATATCGCTGCGAGATTTAACCGCCGCGAATGTTCGTTCTGTCAGCAAGGTCTCATTGGCGCGTGCGATGTCCTCACCCAGCTTCGACGCCCTGTTCATTTCGTCGCCCTGTGCAAGGTTAGGGCCAATCGCGAATACGTCGCCATAACCGATTCCTATGCAACACTGGGTCGGGTGATCTGAAGCCAAAATAGAATTACTGAAATTTTCAACACGTCGATGCACTTCGAATGCTGCATCAATTGCAGCTCCCGGCGATTCGAACAATGCGACAACGTCATCTGCAAAACAGCGTACAAGGTCGGCGCCGAAATCTTTCAGTACCGGGATGCACACTTTTTGCGCGTCCACTATTCTCAAGAAACTCTCCAGCTCCCCGATATTAATTGCACTGGAGGTGAATCCCGTCATATCGAGCGAGAGAATTGCCCGCCGCCGCTGGTATTTTTGCCGAAACTCATCTGTAGATAATCTTCCCCGTCTCAGCGCAAGAAAATCGAGATAGACACCTTCACTCCACCCCTGATAGCTCGAGAGCTCCAGCGCATCTTCCAGCAACTCGTGTGGATAATCTTCAGACATTGCTCGATATTTCCCTCCGCAATTTCGCGAAATATAACACGCAGGCTGTTACACCACCCTGGCGGCTATTTCGCCTGGTAATACGGGCGCAGATTTTGATTATACTGCGCAGTACTTTCCCGCGGGCAGAACGGAGCTCAACCCATGTTCACAGCAGACCAGCTCATAGCGCACGCGATTGGCGACTTTCTGTTGCAAAGTGAATGGATGGCACGAGAAAAGACCAAGCGTTCGCTCGCTGCACTCGTACACTGCCTTACGTACATATTGCCGTTTCTGTTCCTGACACAAAACCCTTACGCGCTCGCGATAATTGGCGGTACCCATTTCATCATTGATCGCTGGCACCTGGCGCGCTACGTTGCCTGGGCGAAAAACAGGCCCTGGCCCGGCAGTGCACCCTGGTCCGAATGCAGGGAAACAGGCTTTCATCCGGATACGCCTCCCTGGCTTGCAGGATGGCTTGTGATCATCGTGGACAATATCATGCATGTGTTGATCAACGGGCTTGCGTTGCATTATTTTGCTTAAGCCTGCTGCCAGGCCAGGATTGTCTCAGCTGCAGACAGTCCGTATTGTTGCCCAATGATTACTTTTCTTGATTCTCTGCATGCAGATCTGCGCGAGGCTATTCAGCTGATCAGTGTCAGTATCTCCGTCGAAGCCGGGCAAGCTGTTTTCAATGGCGGAGAACCGGGTACGGCGCTGTACATCATCGAGAAAGGCCGCGCACGTGTACATGATGGAGACCTGGTGCTGAACATGCTCGGCGAAGGCGAGCTGTTCGGCGAAATTGCCGGCCTCGGTGGGCTCGAGCGAACTGCCTCGGTAACTGCCGAGGAAGATCTCACGTTGCTGCAGGTCGAGAGCGACGAGCTCTATAGCGCTGTGCAGACCAGGCCCGACGCTTTGAAAAATCTTGTGCAGGTGCTGTGTGAACGTGAAAGCGGCATGGCCAACAGGATGACCGGCCGGACGCTGCGACTCCGCGCAGCCGAACAGGAACTGCAGATCGGCCGAAAAATTCAGGCCGGCTTCCTGCCCGACGTTTTGCCGGACATCGCGGGGTACGAGATCGCCAGCCATTTTCAGGCAGCGCGTGATGTTGCCGGCGATTTTTATGATGCTTTCTATATCCCTGCGATCGATCGTCTCGCCCTGGTCATCGGCGACGTCTGTGACAAGGGTGTGGGCGCGGCATTGTTTATGACTCTCTTCCGCAGCCTGATTCGGGCGACAGCCCAGTCGCGGAATTTCATGTCCTGGGCGGTCGATCAGGATCCGGCGCAGGCTTCTCTGCCTGCGGACCAGGATCGTGATTTACTGGTACAGGAGACACTCGCCAACACGGTATCGCTGACCAACAACTACGTGGCAACGACGCACAATAAAACCAGCATGTTCGCATCTGTTTTTATGGGCTTGCTGGACGCGAAGACGGGTGCGCTCAGTTATATAAATGCTGGTCATGAGGATGCATATATTGTTGGTGAGGCCGGAATTCGCTCAACTTTGACGACCACCGGCCCGGTGCTTGGAATATTTGCGGGAGTCAGCCATGAAATCGCCACGGCGATACTTGAGCCGGGCGAGACGCTCTTACTGTACACAGACGGAGTGCCCGAGGCGACCAATACAGCTGGTGAACAATATTCGGAGCAGCAATTGCGTGCCTTGGTCGAATCCTCGCAGGGGAGCGCACGCAATTTACTGAATACGATTGCCGATTCCGTCAGCAATTTTGCGCAGGATGCTCCGCAGCATGACGACATTACGATGCTGGCGAGCAAGCGCGAGACCGTATAAGATTTGACTTGGGAGCAGGCTCCATTATTAGCGCGCGACAGACGCCAAAAGATAGGGCCGGCCAGAAAATTATTATCGATAAGAGGTTGGCCAGATGTCTGAAAACTTACAGATCGGTGTATCGCGTGAAGATGGGGATAAGGCGGTTGCAATAATGCGCCTGCAAGGATCGCTTGATGCGAATACACAAAGCACGCTCGAGGACAAAGCCCGTGAAGCCGTCGATGGCGGTGCAGAGTACCTGCTGATCGACATGAGCGGTGTGGATTACCTGGGCAGTGCAGGTATGCGGGCTATTCATGCAATCACGACAATGCTCAGCCCAAGTGAACCAGGCATGCGTTCGAGCCATCTCAAAGTCCTCAGCCCGTCGCCGTCAGCCGCGAAAGTATTCAAGACACTCGGCTTCGACTCGTTCATCGATATTCACGATAGTGTCGATGAGGCGATCGCCTCGCTTTGATCCATACCGGTCGCGCGGTGTCTGCTCGTTATGCTGCTTGAGTTAATCGCCGATCTCGGACAGCTGTCGAAGATACGCGAATTCGTTTTAGAATCTGCTACGACACTTGGTGTCGACCCGGCCGCATTCGATGATCTACGCCTGGCTGTCGACGAGGCGGTGACTAATATACTGACCCACGGTTACGATGGATCCGGCAATATCGAGCTCGATATGTTTGCCGATGGATCAGACCTCGTCATCCGCCTGCGCGATACCGCGCCGCCATTTAACTGCACGCTAGCTGCAGCGTCCGAGCCAGGGCCCGCCCAAGAGCGGGAAAAGCCTGGCGGATTTGGACTCTTCCTCATAAGAAACGCGATGGACAAATTGGTCCATCGCAAACTCGAAAACGGCAATGAACTGACCATGATCAAAAGCGATGTAATAGGCTAATTTGCCGCGCCGATTCCACGCTTGTGAATTAGTTATTCTCCGATGCGGAATGCGGTAAATGCGGATAGCCGATGGTCAGTGGCTAGCTCATGCTACTCATTGGCAGCGGTTTCCGCCACGCATGGAGGAATGCGGTAATGAGTCATGTCGTAGTTATCGGAGCAGGTACGGGTGGTGTGCCAGCGGCTTACGAGGTCAGGCAGCGCTTGTCGAAAGACCACAGCGTGACGCTGATAAACGCCACAGATAAGTTTCAATTCGTACCATCGAATCCTTGGGTGGCTGTTGGTTGGCGCGACGCGGATGCAATCACAGTACCGCTTGCGGAACCCCTTGCAAAACGTGATATCGAATTTATTGCGCAGTCAGTCGAGCATATCGATGCGAAAGAGTGCCGTCTCACACTCGCCAATAATGAATTTGTCGACTATGACTATCTGATAATTACTACCGGCCCAAAACTCGCTTTCGACGAGGTACCGGGGCTCGGTCCCGATGCGGGCTATACCCAATCTATCTGCACACTAAAGCATGCACTGCAAGCACACGAGGAGTACCAGCGGTTCCTGGAAGATCCGGGTCCAATCGTTGTGGGTGCCGCACAAGGTGCAAGCTGTTTTGGACCGGCTTACGAATTCGCGATGATCCTCGATACTGACCTGCGAAAAAGAAAGCTGCGTGACAAGGTTCCAATGACCTATGTCACGAGTGAACCCTATATAGGTCACATGGGCCTTGGCGGCGTCGGTGACTCCAAGGGCATCATGGAATCTGAGTTACGCCAACGCCATATCAAATGGTTTACCAATTCAGCGATCGACTCAGTAGAACCAGGGGAGATGCACATAACCCGGCACGATGATCAGGGCGAAGCCATCGGACAAGAAACGTTACCGTTCAGGTTTGCGATGGTGCTCCCCGCCTTTAAGGGTGTGGACGCGGTCGCCGCGGTCGAGGATATGTGCAACCCACGAGGATTTGTTTTAGTCGACGAGTACCAACGCAACCCGAGCTACCCGAACATCTTCGCGGCTGGCGTTGGTATTGCGATTCCGCCGGTCGAACAGACTCCGGTTCCAACAGGCGCACCAAAAACCGGCTATATGATCGAATCGATGGTCACCGCGATCGCGCACAACATTTCTGCAGAAATCAACGGCGAAGAAGCTTCGAGCAAAGCCACGTGGAATGCAATTTGTCTCGCGGACATGGGTGATACTGGCGTTGCTTTTGTTGCGCTTCCGCAAATCCCGCCGAGAAACGTCACCTGGGCCAAAAAAGGAAAGTGGGTGCATACCGCCAAAGTTGCCTTCGAAAAATACTTTCTTCGCAAGGTGCGAACCGGGAATGTAGACCCGGTTTATGAACGATATGTATTGAAAGTACTGGGGATTAAGCGGCTGGATTCTTAAACAAAAGCTACGGCTGGAATTCGGCCTTTAATCAGCAGTCTGGTACGAAATTAAGACAGGTATCAGCCACTTATCCCTCACATATTGCCGATTAGTCGGCCCTCTTCCATTTCCCACTGTACTCCCCACGGATTCAGCCAATAAAAGAACTTGATCGTTACCGGTGAAAGTTCCTCGGGCGGCCCGTATTGCTCTGACTCATTGATCATTTTGAGGAAGCCACCGGTTCAGCGGAATCCTGCGCTGGTGAACAACTGGCGACGCAGCCCATGATCAAAAACATTTTTACTGTTCTTAATAGGTTCATGATTGTTGGCTGACCTGATTTTTTTGTTTGGCGGACCATGATACCGCTTTCGTCGCTTAACCAGAGACGCGAAGAAAACTGAATTTTGGTCGTTGTTACCAGAATGGGTTTTCGCGGCCTATTCGCTTTTGCGCCCATCTTGATACTGCAACTAAGCACAATAATTTAGACAGCCGCTCCCACGTTACTTTTGGCAGGATCGTGGCAGCGGCTTCAGCCGCGAAGGCATAACAGAACTGCCGTTATTGATATTATCCGGCACCAGTAGCTGCACCCACACGTTCCCATCGCTACTTGCGACCGCATTTTATTTCAAGCAGCGCAAAATCCTGAATATAGGCTGGCGCCTCCGTTGCATTGCGGCCAATCATCGCTTTCGCGGTGAACGGCGTTTCCGCACTCTCCGATTCTGCGTCCGTTTCCGGACTGGACCTCATCCACTCACCGAATTTCTTGTCACTGCCAACGTGGTAAGTCGGTCGTACTGACCATCTGTAAGTCTGGCATGCTTCAAGTTCTACGATGAGCGTATGACTGGGATCCTGAATCTGTTCCTCTGCATAAACCAACTCGTGCAGGTTATATATTTCCACATCGTAGTAAATATCGGATTCGTCAATTGCATCAATCCACGAGCCGTAGGAATCGCCGCCAGTCAAATTAAGTTCCCAGGCAAGGGTTGGGCTTAATGATTTGCTGATGCCGTGCCACTCGTTCTTCTTGACCTTTTTTACCGTGTCCGTTTCCTTCGGACCGAGCTCATGATTTGGCGAAACCCGGGCAAATACGTCGCCCGTCAATTCGCGCCCAAGATAATGGCGCGCAAAATTTGCGTAATCCCGAAACAATGCATTCTCATTTTTGGTCCAGTTAGTCAGTTCATCTGTTTGCTGGTAGTGAATAACTGTCTCGTATATATCCAGGCTGTCGCTCATGCGGCTTAGCGTCGCGCTTGCCGAAATTGTCAGGATAGCCTCATTCTCCTGAACGTCGATCCTTACCGCATTGATACTCACGTACAGAATCGCGTCCGTATCCTCCGGGATCGGTGTTGTCGGGGCAAACAATTTTGAGTCGAGATTCGGTACTTTGCGAATGCCCCAGAAGACATCCAACGCCAGGTTTTCGTTGGTCAGCGTCTGGTTTGCCGCATCGGCAAGTACTTCCGTAAGCGCATCTCGAAACTCCTGAATTTCTCGCTTATATTTTCCCGTTATGCCACCGAAGATAGCACCGGGCCATGCCATTCCGGGTATCGGAAAACTGATGGGCACGCCGCCGATTTCTTTTGAGATGGTGCCTATTCTGGAACCGGCATCCATTCCGTCTATAAGCCCCGGCGTATACTCATCATAGCTTCCGCTGATCGCCTGATTAGCCGGACTCAGGCCAGGCACTACGACAACTTTCTTTACAGAAGAGCGGAGCAACTCGGACATGTGCTCGTCCAGCACGGACATTTTTCGTGGTTGCTG
This sequence comes from uncultured Woeseiaceae bacterium, assembly GCA_964403695.1. Lineage (GTDB taxonomy): Bacteria > Pseudomonadota > Gammaproteobacteria > Steroidobacterales > Woeseiaceae > SZUA-117. The sequence goes on from CAYOHF010000031.1 coordinate 21,576, forward strand.
GCTACTCGATGGCGGCGGTGGAACGGCCTGGCCTAACGCCGAGCAGACTGGAACCAGTGTTGCTGGAGCCCCAACTACGAGAAACATCGCAATTCTTGTCAAAGCGCGAGCGAAACCATGGCTTTGTTTTAAGTTTTTCATCGCAAGCTCCTTGCCGAAGTCAGGAATGAGAAGATGCCTTTAATTGTAACAATTTTGCGATAGTCCAAAAGAACAGCGCCGCGCGCAATTGGTTTTTGACACGCCTGGTATGGATAGATTCAATAATCAGGGACACACACCATCTCGGGTCTCGAGTGATGAACCCGGAATATAGCTGCCGAATCTACTCCATATTGATTATTATTTTTCCGCGTGCGTGCCCTTCTTCGGAATACTGAAGCGCCGCTTGCACCTCGCTCAAGCCGAAACGCTGGTCAATCACGGGCGTCACTTTGCCAGATTGCATGAGGTCAGCCAGGATACCCAGGTCATCTTTACGCAGCTGGCCAAGGATCATTATAAAGTCCTGACCCACGAACGGCGACAACGCAAGCGCTTTGATCGGGCCCATCATAGGCCCGAGCCAATTACCTTTTCCGCCGCCAACTAATACCAGGATGCCCTCAGGCTTCAGGGCACGCCTGTTCTTCAACAGCGAGTGATTGCTGACCATGTCGACAATCACGTCGTATTGTTTCCCGCTCTCCGTATAGTCTTCTTTGGTGTAGTCAAAAACGTGATCTGCGCCAAGTGATCGGACCATCTCCACGTTTCGTGTGCTGCAGACGCCAGTCACCTCGGCACCGATTGACTTCGCAATCTGTACTGCAAATGTACCCACCCCGCCCGACGCACCGTTAATCAGAACTTTCTGCCCTCGCTCGAGTTTTCCTATATCCCTAAGCGCCTGCAGCGCGGTGAGGGCCGCTATGGGTGTAGAAGCCGCCTGTTCAAATGACACGTTGGCTGGCTTCAACGCCAATGCACCATTTTCACCGATCGTTACGTACTCGGCGAAAACTCCGCTGCCGCCTCCAAATACCTCGTCTCCCGGTTTGAATCGCGTTACGTTGCTGCCAACCGTCTCGACCGTGCCGGCAAAGTCCACTCCAACGCCCGTATCATCGGGTGCGCCCAGGCCGGACATCAAACGAATCAAATATGGCGTACCGCGCATGAAGTGCCAATCGAGTGGATTGACGGAAGCAGCAGCAACTTTTACCAGCACTTCATTGTCAGCAGGCTGCGGCTTGGCGACATCTGCAAATTCAAGGACATCGGTTGAGCCATAGCAACGATAAGTAACGGCCTTCATCAGCTCAGAATTATCGGAGACGACAGGCGCTGGTCCGCAATCAGAGTTGTAACTCAGAACAATTGCCAGTGACGATATCGAAGCCACCAGAAAAATCAGGATGCCGCTCGCGACCTTGTAGCGTAACTTCATTTGTCTATCTCCCGCCAACCGAGTATTGATATATTCATCTTGACATCATGCAGCCGCTCTTTGCAAAAGACCCAGGGTGAAAAGCAGTGCAGCAAGCATCGCAGAGGCCGTCCGGACGTGGTTCCACATCGTCCATCGGTTCAGGTATTGCTCCCACAATTCAGCCGCGCCGGCGTTCGTGGCGCATAGAGCTGCAAGATTGTCATTCAGAGGAACATTGCCAAGCATCGTGACGAGTAACGTGCCCACGATGTAAAAGATTGCCCCACCCAGAAACAAGTTTGCAGAGGGGTGGCTCCAGCCCGTCAGTGCAAGACTTCCGAGGACAAGTGACAACGCGGCCGTGCCAATGAACGCGCCCAGAAACGAGGGGTTTATAACAACGATATTGATCGACTGCATTGCGGCAATACCCTCTGCCGGGGGCACTCGCGCCAGGGATTTCATCACGAAGCTCGAGAAAGCGAAGAAGATTCCGCCCACCAGGGCGGAACCAAGCAGGGCTGCGATCCCGGCGACAGAAATGAGCTGATTCATTGCCCCATCGCCGCTCGCTGTGGCGACGCGACGTCCCAAACGCCTGCAGTTGCCATTGCCTGTGCATACTCGGCGAAATCTTTTGCTTCCCGCCCCAGCGCCCGGCGAACGCCATCACACATGTATTCGTTGCGACCGTCGAGGACGGTGGCAAAAAGGTAATTCAGCAACCAGGCAATGTCCTCCGGCAATCCTGCCTCGGCTACCCCCGCAGCGAAAGCCTCCGGCGGTATCTGTACAAACTTGATCTCACGTCCGGCGGCGCGGGCGATCTCGCCAACTGCCTCGGTGAAGGTAAGGAGTCTGGGTCCCGTGAGTTCGTAAACCTGGCCGGCATGGCCGTCTTCAGTCAATGCCGCGACCGCAACGTCTGCAATATCGTCTGCATCAACGAACGGCTCTCCAATTTCCCCGGCCGGTAGCGCAATCTCGCCTGCCAACACCATGTCGAGAAACGCTCCCTCGGAAAAATTTTGGGAAAACCAGCTGGCCCGCACAATGGTCCACTCGACATCGGCACTCTGCACGATAGTTTCGCAGCGCTGCGCTTCGTCTTCTCCGCGGCCTGACAAAAGAACCAGGCGTCGAACGCCGCGCGCTACCGCTTGTTCGACAAATGCACGAATAGTTTCCGTCGCCCCGGGAATAGCGAGATCCGGCGCATAACTTATGTACGCAGTACTAACGCCCTCTAGCACATCATCCCAGGTCGTTTGGTCATCCCAGTCAAAACGCGGATTGCCGCCGCGAGACGCAACGCGAGTCGGCACTGCAAGGCTCGAAAGCCGTTCCACGATGCGCCCGCCGGTCTTGCCGGTCCCGCCCAGAACCAGTGTAAGTCCTGCCGATTGCTTGCTTGTGCTTGCCTCATCTTTCATGATCACTCTCCTGTAGTTACTTGACACTGTGTCAATTGACACGCTGTCAACTCTAGGGCATGGTTGACAGCGTGTCAAGTGAAGATAACGAAACCAGAACCCGGATTCTCGTCGCAACGGTGCGCATGCTTGAAGAGCAGCGGGGTCAGGGAGTCCGCATGGGGGATATCGCCAAGGCGGCAGGAATTTCCCGCCAGGCGGTTTACCTGCACTTCACATCGCGTACCGATCTGCTGGTAGCAACGACGAAGTACATGGACGATGTCCTTGATGTGGAAAAGCGTCTGGCCCGGTCACGGGCCGCAAAATCCGGCGTCGCGCGGCTGGATTTATATATCGAGGCCTGGGGTAACTACGTTCCCGAAATCTATAACATCGCCAAAGCACTTCTTGTTGCACAGGACACCGACGACGCAGCGGCGGCGGCGTGGAAAGACCGCATGCTGGCTATGCGGGATGGTTGCAGGGCCGCTATTGACGCGCTGCACCTGGACGGACACCTTGCATCCGAGTGGACGCGCCGGAAAGCAACGGATGCGCTGTGGACGATGCTATCTGTACCCAATTGGGAAAACCTAACCGGCGAATGCGGCTGGTCGACGCGGGAGTACGTCCGGCGGATGAAAATCCTGGCGAACCGGGCGTTTGTAGATAAATCAGAGTTAGGTTAGGAACTCACTTATCAATATTCGACAGCGAGCTTTTGCTACCGGGTCTCGAAATCCGGGTTAACGGATGCATAGAACACCGCAGCGGCGATCAATCCTCCGATCGCCGTCTGCGGGTTTCAATAGCTTAGGACTGCGCATCCGCTTCAGTCGATAATCATATACACCTTGCGCACCGTCTCCACGACTTCTGCTACGCCCTTCCAGCCGTTTGGAAAAATCCAGCTATCGCCCGCTTTGATCTCGGTTACCTGTCCGGATTCGGACGTCAGAATCCAATGTCCTTTCAGCAAATGACAAAACTCCGTGATCTCAAGATCCAGTTGCAATGTCCCGGGCTCACACTCCCAGGTCCCTGCCGTCAGGTTTCCTTCCTGAAAAAAGCCACTATCCGTTTGCTTTGGCAGTGCACCGACAGGAACACCGAAGGACTCTACGTCGACTAAATCAGTGAGCGTCGCGCACTGATGTTGGACACTAATTTCTGGCATTGCTGGTTCTCCTCATTGACGAATCATGTGTCTTGGCATGTTGCCGTAGCGTAATTGTCAGCATTGACCTACGGATTGAACTACCGTGCCTATACGCCCCACAGAAGTCTCTAAACACCTGCGATTGTATTTTCGCACTGCACCGATTATCGAAAAATCGCGGGCATCAAAACCGGGGCACAGTGGCGCACGGTCCCCTGTCGAGAATCTATTTGACGGTTAACGCGGTTCCAGACGGAACAAACGAGCGATGAGATTGCGAATACGGTGATCGCGAAATCGCATAAATGACCTGAATAAGACCGGGACAAGGAAAAGCGTGAGAATTGTCGCGACGAAAAGACCGAATACCATGCTGGTCGCAACAGGTCCCCACAAGAGAGATTTGCCACCCAGACCCGTTGCAAGCGAGAAAAGTCCGGCGATGGTTGTCATTGCCGTCATTAAAATCGGTATCACCCTGCGACGGGCTGCGTACATCACCGCATGCAGAGGGCGCATGCCGGCATTAATGCGGCTATTCGCTGCATCAATCAGCACGATTGCTGCATTCACCGCGATCCCGGTCAACGCGACAATGCCGTAGAGCGTGTAGAGACTTAGTGGGTTGCCAGTGACATACAGGCCAAGCACGACGCCGGTGAAGGCCATTGGTAGCGTTGTGATGATCAGCATTGGCTGGAAGTAACTGCGGAACTGGGTAGCGAGTATGAGGTAAATTAAACCAACGCCAAACAGGAACAGAATCAGCATCGCATCCAGACTTTCCTGAATGTCATCGAACGCTCCGGAGAAATCGAGATTCGCTTCAGGATGCCCGAACTGGATTTTCGCCCATTCCGCCGCGATAAGATTGTTCGCCACGACAGTGTTGATCTTAAGTGGATCGAGGTCGGCTTCAATTGTGATCGAGCGGCGATAATTGTAATGCCTGATTGTGCCGGCACTGCGACCAATCTCAGTCGTCGTCAGGGCACGAAATGTGGTTGTGCCGCCCTGCGGCAGAGCGATGGGATCATCCAGAACGTCACCAATGTCCTGCAAAATTCGCCGTGGTCCGCGTACGCGCAACTCGACCTTCTCTCCCTCATCCCGGGTGAACGCAACAATCTCGCCTTCTACGTGCAAACGCATCAGCCGCGAGACCGCGCCGGGACTCAAGCCAGCCTGCCGGATAGCGCGCTCGTCCAGATCAAGCGTTAATTCATAACGTCCTGGCACATCGTTGTCGAGAACGTTGGCCGAGCCATCAATATTCTGCACGATTTCCTTCACCGCATCCGCGGCTGCCCTGAGTTCGACATAGCTGTCCGCCCGAACCTGGACCGCAATATCCTTGGCAACAGGAGGGCCGCCGGTCAGTTCTAAAAACGTAATTTCTGCATCGCCTGGTGTCGCCAAAGCAGTGGCGCGCACAGCGTTGACCACATCGATTACATCGCGATCATCGCGACCTTTTGGATTCAGGGAAATTTGTATCTGACCGTACTGATCACCAAACAAACCTTCCGTATCGGTGAACTTGATGCCGCTCATGTTGGTCATTGCGCGCAACTCGTCGACTTCGATCAGCGGCCGAACACGATCGGCAACTCGTTTTGTATGCGCCAGTGTTTCCTCGAGCGGTGAATCCGGCGGCATTTCCACATTAATGTAGAACATGCGAATCGGGTCGAAGGTAAAGAACTCGACGCGCACCTGTTCTGTCGCAATGCCTATAACAGAGAGTACAAAGGCGGCCCCGGCAGCTGTAAAGAATCGGCCTGGCCGGCGGAAAACATACGCCAGCGCACGCGTGTAACGGACACGCACCTTATGCGTCCAGCGACCGCGCCAGTGCTTCAATTGCTCAGTTGCTGAGGACGGTTGTGCATTTGAACCGATTACATGAGCGGGCAATATCCAGAACGCCTCGATCAGGCTGATGAGCAGCCCAACCGTCACCACCAGCGGAATAATCAGCATGAAATCACCAACGATTCCCGGTAGTAGCATTAGTGGCGTGAATGCCGAAATCGTCGTGAAGACGGCCGATGTCACTGGTTTGCCAACTTCCCGCAACGAATCGATTGCCGCCGATATTGCATCCTGTCCTCGTTGCAGCCGGTAATAAAGAGCCTCAACGACAACGACTGCATCGTCGACCAGCATACCGAGCACGATAACGATTCCGAGCAATACGGAAACATTCAGGGTATTACCGGTCATGTTCAGCACCCAGAAAGTGCCGGAAATCGAAAACGCGATCCCCAGGGTGACGAACGCAGCAATCCGCATACCGAGAAAAAGCCAGCACACGCCGAGAACGAGTATCAGTCCAACGCCCGCATTACGTTGCATGACACTTAAGGCCTTGCGCGTCTGCGTTGTCTGGTCGTCGGAAAGAATGAGGTTAATACCAGTACCGGCCAGCAATTCGTTTTTCTCATCGACGTACGCGTTGATTCGATCAACAAGGCCCAGTGTGTTCGTAAAACCAACTTTCGTTATCGACATTGATACGGCAGGCCGCTGGTTGAAACTGACCAACTGCTGCGCTTCCTTATGCCCGCGCCTGACTTTCGCAATGCGCCCCAGGGAAATTTTGCTTTGTGGTGAGTTTCGCGGTGCGACCAGGAACTGTGCCAGCTCCTCTGGCTCGGTAGTCTTGCCACGCACACGAATTTGCCAGGCCTCGCTGGCTACATCGATCTTGCCAGCAGACACGTCGCGGTAGGATTCTCTCAGTTGATCAGCGATGTCGATCGCAGTGATGCCATAGGCTGCCACCGCCTGCGGATCTATCTCGATTTGTAATTCCGGTTCATTGAAACCGAATGCCTGTACCTGGTCGACTCCGGAAATGCGCTCGATCTCTTCCTTGATCAATTTGGCGCGTCGGCGAAGCCGTTCATCGTTGGCCTGACCTACGACCACGACCATGGCAGTAGGAAATCCATTGGATGTCGTAATCTCCAGAATGTCCGGATCTTGGACATCGGTCGGAAGCTCATCATTGGTCTTGCCCTGAATCTCGCGGCGTAGATCGGTTATGCGTTTGTCGAAATCCCTTTCACCCAATTCCCGAAATCGCACCAGGATATTCGAGACGTTTTCCCGGGAAGTGCTGCTGACGAAGCGAATGTCTCTTACATTGCGCAGCGCATCTTCTAACGGTCCGGTAACCAGTTCTTCGACGTCAGCTGCAGTCGATCCCGGCAACACGGTCATGATGTTGACGAAATTGAAATTTATTTCAGGATCCTGTTCGCGCGGCATCTGCAGATATGAGATGACGCCCATGATCAATACCACTGCAAACAGGATGTTGACCAGCGGATGATTGGTCAGCAATGTGCGATAGAATTTCATTCTTCAGAGATTATGAGGTCATCACCGTTCTGTAGCCGCACATGTCCGCGAGACACAACCAACGTTTCGTCCGGGAGGTCCAGAGCAGCTGGTCGGCCCTGCTGGGCATCCGGGATTTCTATGAATTCGGCTTTACCGTTGCGGGCGGCAAATATGCCAAATGCAGCTCCTCGCTGCACGATCAGAGTAACCGGCACAACGCCGGTATTTTCTCTCCAGGCGATCTCGCCGCTGGAACCTATGGCCGCGTTTTCTGCGAGGAACCTGAATCGCGCCCGTAATCTGCGTGTGTCTGTTTCTATGACGTTGGACAAGCGCAGCAATTCAACAGGATATTCCCGACCCACGCTGACGTAGCGCAGGTCTTTTACGTCGTTCATTTGAGCTGCGTAACGCGGATCGAGTTCTGCGTCCACCTCCCGCTGATCTGTCTGTACCAGCGTAAGAAGTGGCGTTCCAGGCTGCGCAAAATTTCCGACCTGCGCCTGGCGCCCGACTATTGTTGCAGCAAAAGGTGCGCGTACCCGGGTTCTCGCGAGCGCCAGCTCAGCAACCTGAATCGCCACCAGCTGTCCCTGTCGATTAGCCTGCAACACGGCCAGGTTGGTCCGCCGGTTGATCAATTCATCGTCAGAAATAAAGTCCCTGGCCAATAACTCTTCCGCTTTGCTCAGCCTTTGTTTCGCCTCGACGATTTGCGCATCGAGCGCATCAAGGCTGGCGCGCGCCTGCGCGAGGGATAACCGTGCATTGTCATTGTCCAGTTGGACAAGTAGTGCACCTTTTTCAACCGAACCACCGACATCGGCCAGAACTTCCTGGATCAGCGCCGTAACTTCCGAAGTGACAACGGCGCGGTTGGCAGACAATACAGTCGCCGGGGCACGCAACTCCCGCTCCATGCGCAGATCGCCAAGTCGCTCGACGGACACTGGGACAGGCTGTGTCAGCCCGCTGCTATAGCAAAGTGACAGCGCCAGTAATAATAGGAATTTCTTTATCATGAGTGATTGATGATTTATCAGGCTCCAATTTTTCACATGATGTGAAAGATTGCCGCAGAATGGAAGTATTCGTTTTTAGCACCACAGGAAAATCAGAATAGTAGACAGCGGTATATCCAATACCTCGAAAATACGGGCAACAAACTTGGTATTGAATACTTATTCGAGAACCGGAAAATTGGGGGAGTTGGGGACGTCCATCATTTGCGTGACTTTTCTTTTGTCACTGTCGCGCAGAATATTCTCGTTTACAGAGGTGCCAAAAATGACGGGCGTCCTGCTCCTCTCGGCATATCATCGTGGAAGCCTGTGAGATTGTTCAAGAAGCGGTCGCTGATCCCGAGCATAATCCGGATTTTCAGATTCTCGATGAGTGCTATTCTGCTTAAAAGTCGCAATCGTAGGCAGCGCTCGACCCCAGCAACAAATCTTTTGTTCTTGACCGACGAGTGATCACAACCGATACTGTATATATATACAGTATCGGAAAAATGCAATGCCACACGCGCCATACAAAGGACGTGGTTCCGCCTCAAGCCTCCCCGGAAGGTTTGCAACAAGGCAGGTTCAGCTCGATGAACCTGCTCCTCCCGCTGAAAAGGGTCCGAAAACCGAAGTAAAGGCGATGAGTGCGGCGAGCATAATAAGCTACAACCAATCTCCTGATATCCCCTTCGATCGGTCAATTAATCCGTACCTGGGTTGTGAGCATGGATGCGTCTACTGCTATGCACGTCCCTCACACAGCTATCTTGATCTGTCTCCCGGTCTCGATTTCGAAACGAAGATTTTCTACAAGCCAAATGCAGTTGGCGTTTTGCTAAAGGAATGGGAAAAGCCCGGCTATGAGTGCAAGCCGATAACAATCGGTGCGAATACTGACCCATATCAACCCGTTGAAAAAGATCTTCAGGTAACCCGAAAATTGTTGGAGGCTTTTCTCAAACACCGTCATCCGCTTAGCCTAATCAGCAAAGGCGTTCTGATGTCCCGCGATATTGATTTACTGCACGCGCTTGCTGAGCGAAACCTGGTGCGTGTCGCGATCAGCGTACCGACCGCAAATAGCAGCCTGAAAAGAATCCTCGAGCCTCGCGTGCCTGCCGCAAGCGCACGATTTCGACTAATTGAAATGCTGAAAGAGGCGAAAGTTCCGGTCAGTCTGCTGATGGCTCCGATCATTCCCGCGATTAACGACATGGAAATCGAATCCATTGTGAAACAGGCCGCAGAGGCGGGCGTTGAAAACGCGAACTGGATCCTGTTGAGGCTGCCTCACGAAATTAAGCAGATTTTCGAAGAATGGCTGGAGACGCACATGCCGGAGCGCGCCAGTCACGTTATGAGCCTGATGCGCCAGGCGAGCGGCGGGCAGCATTACGACAGCCGTTTTGGTGTTCGACAGAGAGGCAAAGGAGCCTACGCCGAAATGATAAATCAGCGATTCAGGGCAGCCTGTCGCCGTTACGGGATACACGCTGAAAGAAGAAAAGAGACGCATGACTGCGATCAGTTTCGCCGTCCCGGGCAACGCCAATTGGCGCTGGAATTTTAGTGATCACTGGTCTGCGCACAGCTACGGATACATCGACAATCCAATAGGCTAAAAGTGTTAGCTATGTCTCCGGTATAATCTATAACCAGCGTGTTTGAATTTCGTATTCTACTGCCGGATCGAGACAAAGGACTCAAATTGTGAATCGGACTACCAAGCTTACCGTTACGCTGGCAGCCGTTCTCTTTCTTTTTGGACTCGTTCACGTTAGCAGGAGCAATGTAGAAACGGTTGCTGTTCGCACCTGGGTCACTGACACGGTCAGCGGTGCGCGACTGCCGGAAATAGCGGATGCGGAGTTAGCCGTCCCGTGGCTGAAGGACAGAGCGTCATTCGGAATTGCGTTTTCAGGTGGCGGCACTCGATCGGCCTCTGCTTCGCTGGGCCAGCTTCGTGCTCTGCACGATCTCGGATGGCTGGGTAAAGCTCGTTATATCAGTGCAAATTCCGGTGGTAGTTGGGCAGCTGTGCCGTTCACATATTTGCCATCGGCAATAGACGACGAACGATTCCTTGGTGACTATATTTCACCAGAGGCACTCGACGATCTTAACCTGAGACCGTCGACAGTTGATCCCCTGGCATTCGGCACAGCGATTCACAATGCCAGCACTATTGATAAGATTTTTGAAATCGGGCGAGGCGATGAAGCCTATTCCGACATCGTAGCGTCTGTCTTTCTGCAACCGTTTGGCCTACACGACAACGAAAAGTTTTTTACGTTCCACGAAGGCGCTCTTAAGAGCGTACTCGCCGCCAACCCCGCGCTGAGCATCGACAATTTCCAGTTCGTAGAAAAAAATGATCGACCGTATTTAATAGTGACTGGCGTCATGATCGGCCAGCAAATGTCCGATGATCCCGCAGAGTACTTTCCAATCGAGATGACGCCTCTGTACACCGGAATACGTGGGCAATTCAAACTTGAAAAAGACGGTCAAGCCGTAATCGTCGGCGGCGGCTATGTGGAGTCTTTTGGATATGACAGCTACGAGCCGCAGAAAGCTATTGTGGATGGCAGATGGCGGGTGCGCCTTACCGGCCTATTGTCTCGGGGCGACAAACCGATTGGTGACAGGTACCGATTTACACTCTCAGACGTCATCGGCGTCAGCAGTGCCGCGCCCCTGGCCACTTTTTCTCGTAATTCGGTGCCAAATTTTCTTTTCCCGGAGTTTCGTCATTGGCCGGTAAATCGGGATGTCATCAATCAATCCGATAAGAGCGTAAGACGTGCGGCGGACGAGTTTCAGCATGGCGATGGCGCGGACATGGACAATCTCGCGCTGACACCGCTATTGGTACGAAAGACTGAAAACATTATTGCTTTCATCAATACGGCCGATGCTTTTCACAAGCCGCCCTCCGGGTGCGAAAGTATTTCCGAGGAACACATAACGGATGACGTCGTTAGCTTTTTCCGGGCAAGCGGCGTGCTGCAGCACAATATTGTCTTCGCCGATGGCGACGCCGGGCTTGTGAAGATGTGCGAGGAATTTGCAGTGCGACAAGCGGCGGGGGAACCACTTGTATATTGCCAATCTTACGATGTCATCGAAAACTCCCGACACCGAATAGATCCGTATCGAACGTCAATTTGCTGGGTATACCTGGATCGCACAAACAACTGGATTGAGCAAGTTGATCAAACCGCGGGCGACCTGGTCCGCCAGCTTTCCAACAACGAAGGATCATTTGATAGTTTTCCGCACTACTCGACATTTGCAGAGCAAGGTATATCCCTGATTGACCTGAACCGGGAACGAGTCATCGCGCTGTCAAACCTGGCTGCATGGGTCGTGAAAGAGCAAGCTGAGTACATCTCAAATAGTCTTGGCGGAGCAGAGTTACCACTTACACAGGATAACTAGCAGCCTGTTGAAAAAGTCATCCAAGCCGCAATCGCCCGTGCCGATAGACGGATAATCACGAGAATCAAGAACGTGTATCTATCGTACGGCGGGCTCCTACAATTCTCTTTAGCATTGTAGGAGCCCGCCCAGCGGGCGATGTC
>CAYOHF010000032.1:0-33209 GCA_964403695.1 uncultured Woeseiaceae bacterium
TTCAGGCCCAGCTGACACGTGTCAAGGCCCGTGAGACCGAACTCAGGGCGCAGTTCACGGCAGAAAAACTTTGACTGGATTTTTGCTGGTGGAAAAACTTGCGACAAGGGCAATGCACTGCTTGTGCCGTACGTGCGCTTGGCGCTGCCAGTGCCTGCACGTGCCAAAATGTCAGTTACGGGGACAGTGACCTTAATCGCAGCAGGCACCCGATCAATCTTGCGTCTGCGTTTCCCGATAGCGGACGTTCGGTTCATCAGAAATATAGAGAGTCGCTTTCGGCCAAGAGCGACCTTTCAATCGACTCGAAGAGCAACTATCCAACGGATTAAGAACGACCACGGCCGACATTGTGGTTACCGCTCTGGGGCACTGTCTCCCGCAAAAGTCTCGCAACGAATGGCGGAATATAGATTGCCGCGGGGAACGATTGCCACCTAAATCTATCGCCTATTTCCTCAGTTCCACCTGAGAACTCCGCGAACATAGTAATACGGGCCCTGCCAATCGAGCACCGTTCTTTCTTCGGTGGGACGGCCACAACAAACAAGGAAGTCCGGCGAAGGATCGGGTGACGCGTCAAAAACATTGTTGCCACCGAAGGTTACGCTCAGGGCATCGCTTACGTCCCAGGTGAGATCGATGTCCCAGTAAACATCGCCGCTCATCTCCTGGAACTGGCTAAGTGAATCGTCGGTTAGCGTGTAGTCGCCGTACCAATTGCCGCGCAGCGTCGTGCTAACATTATTAGCCCAGCTGTGCCTGCCGGTGAAATTTACGCGAAAATCAGGGTCACCATTCTCGAGGCGGAACACGTCGAGGTCACTGAGGTAGTACACCGAGGTCGGGTCCGTGGGGTCCGACTGTCGATCAGTCCTGCGCGTTACCTTCGTTTCATTGACGTTGGCGGCAAGGGAAAACAAGGTATTACCGCCACCCCAGTCGATATTGTAGTTTGCGACCAGGTCGATGCCGCTGGTCTCTGTATCCATGTCGTTGGTGAAGAACCTAACTTGTGTCAATTGGTCGGCGCCAAGAACACCAAGTGCAATAAGCTGTGCACGCTCCGCAGGACCGACGTCAAAATTTGACGAAACCCAGATTCGATCATCCAGCGCGATGAAGTAATAGTCGAGAGTCACTGTGAATGCATCGGACGGCTGAACTGCGATGCCGAACGTGAACTGAGTCGAGGTCTCGTCCGTCAGCGGAGCCGCGCCGAAAAGCTGCGAGGCTTCGCTCTGCGGCGGGAATATACCCCTTGTCACCGGGGCACCCTGGCGTTGCCCGGCTGACACTTTGGTACTCGAGATCTGGCCCGGCGTCGGCGCGCGGAAGCCGGTGCCCGCGGATCCGCGCAATATCAGCGTGTCATTGACCTGCAGACGAGCGGCAAGCCGCCAGCTGAAATTCGACCCAAAGTCAGAAAATTCTTCGTATCTGCCCGCGATCGATGCAAGGAAGCGGTCAGTGATGTCCGCTTCGAGATCCAAATAAGCCGCCCAGCTGTCCCTGCCATAGGTCGATGCGATTCGCGGTGGATAGCCCGCAAAACCGTTCGATCCAACCGTGCCGACATTGTGAATGGGGTCGTCAGGATGGCAAAGACTGGCCGGATCGAACTGTACGCCAGGAATAAAACAGCCAACGCTGCCGCCATTCTGACCCGCCGCCGCTTCGTCGGCATCGATCTCGAAGTTGAAGGGATCTGCATACGCGTACACACCCTCTTCATGCGATTTCAGACCGCCCTCGACCAGTTCGTAACCCTCATCGCGATACGCGAGACCAAATGCCACATTCAGGTCGCTGGCAAAGCCGACATCGACAGGCATCACGAAGTCCGCATTGAACGCCGACTCGTCCGAAATCAGATCGCCCGGGCGAAACGACGTTGGCGTTTCCGGACCGAGCGAAAAATTCACCGTATTGAAGATAGTGTACTTGATCGTGCTCTCGCCCCAGCTACCACTGACGTCGTACAACATCCCATTGTTAAACTCGCCGCGGATGCCGCCCGTAAAACTCATGTCGATGACGTTGCCCGCGAGGCGCGGCGTAAAACCTGCCGGATAGAGATCGCGCGGATTATAAATCTCGCCTGTCGGTGTGCGTAGTGGCGCCATTACGGAAGTGCCCGCAAGGCGATGGAAAAAACTGCCATTCGAATCACTATCCGAGTAATTCATCCAGCCATATAGCTCGCTTCCACCATCAAGTTCCAAACCGGCGTTAATGAATGTGCGAAATGCCTCGCGGTCTGGCTCACCCCATATCATTTCCAACGGGCTGTCGCTGATTTCTGCAAACCGGAGGTTGTCTGCAAAACGGGTGTCGGTATCGTCTGGAATGCCGTCGCCGCCGCGGGCAAGCGTCACGAACGCACCGGATAGCGGATCATAAACTTCCGTCAACGCGTCGGGGCCATAACGCTGCTGGTCCGGTGTGCCAGGATTGAGGTCGTGGTCGAACAGGCCGGAAACCTGCGCGGACTCGGTCGGAGACTCGAGGAAGGATACGCGTGGAGGAAAATCCCAAAAAGTGCCGCGGCTGGTCGGCTCGTTGTTCGACAGTTCTGCACTAATATTGATAAAACCTTTCTCGCCAAGGCGAAAGCCCTGGTTCAGTGACAGGAGATATCCTTTTTCATTACCTTCCGTATACATGCCAGTCTGCAGGCGAATCTCGCCGCCTTCCGCTGTGTCCTTGAGATTGAAATTGAACACGCCGGCGATGGCATCGGAACCGTACAATGCCGATGCGCCGTCACGCAGGACTTCCACAGATTTCAATGCAATACTCGGAATCGTCGCGAGATCAGGTCCGTGTACGCCATCTCCACTCAGTTGCACGAGTGCGGACCGATGGCGGCGCTTACCGTTGACGAGTACCAATATCTTGTCGGCACTCATTCCGCGCAGCTGTGGCGGACGGACAAAGGTCGCACCGTCGGCGATCGCGTAGCGCTGCACCTGGAATGAAGGCACCAGCGTCCTGATGATGTCGAGCATGTCGTCGGACGACACGCTGTCAAGTGCCTCCCGGTTGAAGACATCGACCGGCACGGCTGTTTCGACGGAAGTTCGACCCTGCCGACGCGTCCCAATAATTACTATTTCATCGAGTGTCTTGACCACTTCTTGCTGCGCGATCGCATTACAGGGCGCGAGCGCGGCAACAACAAACATGCTCGTTGTCAGGGAAATCCAGGCTATTGGTGGGTTCTTGTTGATTGTTACGGCCTCGGCCTAAGTCGTACGAAGCCCTTGATTATAGCGGGAATTTTCGCGCGAAAGGCATTGCCAAAGGCTATATACAAGCGCTGGGATCGGACCAGCGTAAGTCATTGAATTTAAAGGTTCCGACGGTCCAACCCTACTGGCGCTTGTATTTCTCGATCAATGCTAACCAGCCCGGATGGTCGCGAATGGGGTCGAGACGTGGATCGCGCGACAACCCCTCAATCGTCCATCCGACCGGCGTTGCAAAATGTTCATCCAGTAATTCAATAGCGCGATCATGATCTCCCGCGGGTATGAAGACATTCATAGCTGCAAAGACAAGAACCAGCTTCGTGACCACGGGTTCATCGGGAAACTTCATTGCAATTGACACTTCGGCAAGGCGCCTGGCTTCGTCGAAGTCACCCAATCCTGTTGTCGCCGCCGCCAGTAGATTGAGCGTGCGGGACTTCCCATACGGCCGATTCTGATCCGCGACTCGCTCCTCCGACCACTCTTTTGCCGTCTCGAAGTGCGGCTCCGCCAAATCCGGTTGGCCTGCCAGTTGGTAGGCTGTTGCGTCACCAAGTGCTTTCCCACCGATAGTATCGGCATCGTCCGGCAATTCGTCGGAGAACCTGATAATGGCGTCGTAGTCCCGCTCAAAAATGCGAAGCATCCAGTGGTCATAAGAATAATTGCTTGAGGTTTCGATATCTGAATCCTCGTTTTTTGCCCCCGCTCGAAGCTCAGCAAGATCCACACCCAGCCTAAGTCCAAAATGCAATCTGAACCCCGGTACAGCAATGCTGTCGGGCTCAATCTCAAGAACCCGATCGAGATGCCGATTAAATTGGGCCGCATCGTGGATATGGGCGTAGCTAGTAGCCTGCTGTAGAAGCAGGCGGGTATTCCTTGGATCGAGTTCGATGGCGCGAGCCGTTGTCACAATCGAGGCCTCGACATCCCCGGTTCGCCCCTGAACCACAGCTATTGTCTCCTGCACGGCCGAGGAACCGGGCATGTCACGTGCCGCTATCGCAAGTTCCGCCAGCGACTTCTCATGCTCCCGAGTTACGTACATATAGAAATAACCCATAGCGAAGTGGGCTTCCGGGAGATCTGGCACCAGCTCGAAAGCGGTCGCGGCCGCGTCTCTTGCCTTTTCGAGATGTTGCCCGTCAATTCTGTTACTACCATGCCAGTACACTCTGGAGTGCGCCCGGGATAGCGCCGCCCATGCAACGGCGAACATCGGATCTTCCTCGATGGCCCGCTCGAATTGGCGTATCGCCACGTCCAGTTGCAATCGTTTCAAGTACACGTCGCCGCTCAGATAGAAATCGTATGCGCGGGTATTTTGCGTGGGCCGCTCATTCAGCTTTGCGGTCATTTCGGGGGACAACGTCTGGTGCAATTCCGTCGCGATGGATGTCGCCATCTCGGCCTGAATCGAAAATATAGTCTCGGCCGTCAACTCGCGATCGTAAGTGGCCTGCCAGAGGTGTTCATCAGATGCTGCATCGATGAGCTGAATAATTATGTGCAGCCTGTTGCCAGCGCGCTGGACTCTGCCTTCGAGCAAATATACGACGCCCAACTCTTCACCAATTTGTCGCATGTTCTTGGTCGTATCCCGATACTCCATTACCGAGGTACGGGAAATAACCTTAAGCGCCGTAATATCCGCCAGCCGCGTCAACAGTTCGTCGTGCATGCCAACAGCAAAAAACTCCGCGTCTTCTTCGGCTGCGCTGGTGTTTGCAAATGGCAAAACGGCAATCGAATTAGCGAAGGCCGTGGGAGGGAGAGACGATGTCTGTGGCCATATCAAATAGAGAATCACGGCCACCACGACGAACATTCCGCCAAGGAGACTGTAGGTTTGCGTGTTGCTAAGCGCCGGTTTACTTGTATCGTCGTCTTGAGCCCGTACGATTCCGGCCGGTGTAATATCAAACGCCCAGGCCAGGATTAACGAAATGGGCAGGCCCACGACCAGCAGGGCGATGATCATCTGCATCACCCGGTCCGGAGCGTTGAAGTTGTCGGCAACAACGTCCGCTACCTGGACAAACACCCACGCCCCAACAACGTAGGCGATAACTACCCGGAACACTTTACGTCGCTTGAGCTCGTCAAAAAATGACAAAGGCTGGCTTCCCTGCGTCCACTCTTGCTACAAGCCTACCTGCTAGCACGGCCAATGCCAAAATAACCGTCGAAAATTGCTCATGAGCTGCAGGCCGTGAAGGAGTTCAATGGTGCCGGTGTAAACATTCTTAACATTCTCGCCGGAATCTGAATGTTAAGAATGTTTACACCGGCACCATTCATTCCTTCGTACACTCGCCACTTAGCCAATCGGGTGGATATCAGTGGCCGCTTTCGGTGATGTTTCACAGGCACGTGAAATCATCGTCACCCACTGGCCTGCAAGCATCCGCCCAGCCATAGGCACGCCAATACTCGACCAGGTTTAATTCAGTGACGAGTTTTTTAAATTCCGGCAGTTGTCTAACTTCAGACATGACGGGATACCAGACCGCGGTCATACGAATTGTGCTGATGCGAACCTCTTCGCCTTTGACTTTCAGTGCGAATTGCGGATCGCCGAAATACGCAGCCAGCATTGCAATATCGTGAAGCTTTCTTGGCCATTGCAGATTCTCATCCCGATAAACATCCCGCAGCATGGACAAGATTCGCTCAGGCGAATCAAACTCAGCCAGCACCGGGGCATAAAGCCCGATAGTAGCGACATTCGTTTTCGGCATCGACTGAATAGCCGCCTTGAGCGCATCCGGATCGCGCTCACTGAACGCTATATCCAGATTATTTTCGAAGGGGTCATTCTGCCAGTTGGAGATCTCTTTCGCTTCGGCAATCCGCCCTTGAGCCAGGCTCGCGTGCCAAGCCAAACCCGGGGGGCGTCCGCCCAGTGGCTCCAGGGTTTTGGCAAAACCATATTGCTTTTGCGCGTAAGCCGTACGGCCGTTGCGAATCAGCATGTTGGCATAGCTCGTCACGTAGTAACGATCCGCGAGCAACTCTATTGCCCGCATATGACCTTGCTCCGCGCCCACCCAGTCGAACTGGGCATTGCGAACCACTGCCAGAATGGATTGAGCGGAGGCCGATTCAGGGTTGAGCTGAACCCCCCGAAGTACGAGCTGGTAGGCCCGTTCCACAATTTCCGATATCTGATCCGGCCTGGATTCCCACCTCGCTCTAAGCGTTCTGAGTCCCAACATCGACCATGCTGCCGCATAGTTGGGGTCAAGCTCGACGGCTCGTTCGAGCAGGCGTATCTGCTCCTGTCTGGTCAGGGTTCGGGTTAGGCTTTGAAGATAAGCCTTATAGGCCTCTACATTTCGCGTGCCCGCACCGCGAAAAGCATTAATTGCGCCGACCCCAAGTCTCACTCCCAGCGCCCCGGCTACCGACGTTGCGATCTCCTCCTGCATCTCGAATATATTCTCCAGCTCGCGATCATAGGATTCCGACCAGATTGTGAATCCATCCGCAACATGCGTGAGCTGAGCGGTGATTCGAACACTGTTACCCTCTTTGCGAATGCTTCCCTCGAGAATCGAATCGACATTCAGAATCTCACCAATCGTCTTGCTGTCTTCTTTTGCGGACGCGATCGAGGATGTTCGACCAGCAACACGGAGACCGTCCAGTCCTTGCAGCTCGAGGCGTAGTTCATCTGCGATACCGTTTGCAAAGTACGCCTGATCACCGCCCGGACTATTGTCCTCGAAGGGTAATACGGCAATCGACCTGTCATCGCGTGGCCAGGCCAGGTAGAAAATTACGGATACTGCGACGAACAATCCGCCAACCAGAGCAAGAATGGACTTGTTGCTGACAGTCAGGCTGCCCTCAATCTCGCCACTTTCTGTTCGCTTGATGCCATGGGCCGTCAGATCGAACGCCCAGGAGAGGATCAGTGAAATGGGAAGGCCGACGATCAATAAGGTGATGATCATCTGCATGACCCAGACTGGCGCCAAAAAACTGTCCGCAACCAGATCCCCCACCTGGGCAACCAGCCACGCCGCAATGATGTAGCCGATACCGACCCGGAATACTTTGCGTCGTTTGATTTCCTCCAGAAAGGACATACTTGCTCCGAAACGTAACGTGATCGGGATTCTACCTAGATCGGGCTGCCGGAGTGCTCAAAATCAGGTGATATCCGCTCCGATCAGTCTCGGTCGGACGGCTGAATGTCCTATTTAGGCCAAAAGCGATTGCAGACTACGTCGCGGGTTCGACACCGAGTTACGCAGCGAAATCTCTTAGCCAAATAGAAATCATCGAATTGGTGAAGTATATGGCGGCAACCGTTGTGCCAAGAAAGACCATGCTTAGAACCCAGTACCAACCGCGATGTAGATGGCGCTTTAGTTTGCCGAACATACTCAAATTACTACTGGCTTTTTCAGGTACAGACCGAAAAGTGACAATAAAAGTATAGGTACTCAGAGCCCAGAGGACGCCGACGAAGCTCGGAATAAGAAATCTATCTTCGTCAGTCGAGTTAGAACCGAGAATAATGACTACCGTTGTTGCCAAGCAAAACAACCCGGCAGCAATAGCAGGCAGACGAAGGAATTGAATGGCTTGAGAAATTCTTTGAAGCTTGTCGATCATGTCAATCTTCGAGTCCGCTTTGGGTCAATACCAGCCTCTCAGCAGTTTAGCAGCCCAGTGGCTGCTTTCGGCCAGAATCTGCGATGGTGGTTGCCGCTCTTGAACGCCGCCACCCTAAGCGGGTTCCGGGAGGTTAGCTGATTGGTTTTATCGAACGATCAGGATGCGTTCACGGGCAACATTGCCGTACTGTGCATCTTTTGCCAGCACGCACAAAAAAGGCCCCTTGTCGGGGCCTTCGTTGTTTTCGGCTGCCCTCAGGTTCAATCCTGAGGTTCGATCCCAGAGGCGCAGCACCAGCGGCCGCAGAAGCCAGGCTGCCAACCATCTCTGGCCGAGAAGCCGCTGGCTAGTCTTTACTCGTCTTCAATTTCGAAACAGGCCACCATTTCGGCAAGCGGTTCTATCTCAAAGTCGAGTTATCCGACGGGTCCTTTAACAGGAACATAAACGCGCAACTCCGAAGAAACGGTCAGATCGCGCAAGGGCACCTCGCGATCACCTTCAACGGCGAAAATATAGCCCTGTCCCGGGGTTACCGTGATTGGGTTCGTAAAGCCGCCTTCAGGGCGCGCGAATTTCAAGACCATATTTGGCGATGCGACCCGTACAACTTCAGCTTTAAGCACGGCATGTGGTCCGCCATCGCGCTGGACGATTTCGAGGCATGAATAGCGGACACCCGCGAATGTATCCATGACTTCGGTCGAGAAGTTGGCGCTTTCGCAGGTAACTTCCTCGGCGCTCGCTGCCGGAATGGTTGCCAGCGATGCAATTGCCGCCAGAACCGCGAATGTGTTTGCTGTTTTCATCGTTTGAACCTCATTTGTTGAATATGTCTTCATTGGTCTAATTAGTGCTTTTTCAAGTGCGCAACAAAAGCATGGGCGCGCATTAAAACAGACTGTTTAATCCGGGGCAACAGGGCAAGATCGTATGTTTCACGAAACGTATATTCGGTCGTCTCCGTTCCAGAGTATTTACCGATCGCTAAAATCGAAAACAGGAACCCGCAATTACGAGATTCTGCCCTGTAGTGAGGTGATTGGTGGTGGCGCAACGCGCCGTGTAGCGGGAGGATTAAGCAGAAAACAACCGGTGGAATTTCTTCAGCACAGGCTGATTTACAACGGCTTCCGTAGAAATTGAATGAGTGGCTAGCATGCGTGCATACAAGTGAGGCCAACCAGCGAAATTCTGTGGATTTTGCTGGAAACCGGAACTGATCCGGGCCAAAAGATCGGTGTCGTCTATTACCGCTCTATTGCCGAGGAAAAGTAAATGACTGTCCCTGGTAGCGGCGGTTTTTGGACTAATCGCGGGCACTCCGATTTTTTGAGCCTTATGCTTATGCCCTTCTTCTCCATCCACAAGATCTGGATCGCCAGCTTCTTAGCGAACATACCCGACTCATTGGGGCGCTTCAGCACGGTGGGCAAGTTATTGACAGCCAGGCCGTCTCTT
Source organism: uncultured Woeseiaceae bacterium (assembly GCA_964403695.1). Classification (GTDB taxonomy): domain Bacteria; phylum Pseudomonadota; class Gammaproteobacteria; order Steroidobacterales; family Woeseiaceae; genus SZUA-117. The sequence continues at coordinate 9,348 of CAYOHF010000032.1, forward strand.
ATTAAGTGTCTTAATTGCATGTCTTTAAACCAATCTGCTACGAGATTCGACCCTACACCCGACGGGCGCGGATCGTGTCGACGGAGTTCACAGAATTATGTTAAAGATGCTGGAAATCGGCTTTCCCCGATTGCGGACGTTGAAACGACCCATAAGCCGAAAAAGTAAGGGTCCGCTTTCGGCTACGACCGCAATCAGCTGACGCGCCACATTGGGTCATCCAGCCTCCGGCGACCCAATCGACTTTATTTGAGGCCTTTTGACAAAATCCTGTTATGACCGTTTAGTGAACCTTGTCACGCCCGAACTCCCGGCATTGTAGATACTTAGCACTCCATGACACTCAAACGCAGGGTGTGACATGAAACGAAAACCATTCAGGGAATCCGCGAGTGATCAACCTGCCCGTCAGGTTGAAGGCGAGGCTGCAAACAGCCGTCGCAATGACACTGACATGCAGGATTACGAGTCTTCAGCTGACGTGTACGAGCGCCGCTGGAGACAAAGGATCAAGCACGATCGGCGTGACTGGTGGATCGCCGTCGCTGCCTATCTGCTCCTGGCGAGTGTTGCATTTGTGGTTATATAGGAATATTGCAGCACTTCAGCACTTCTTCGCGGCTTGCCACCTTGCCTCCAGTGCATCGATATCCATATCGACAAAACGGTGTCCGGATTCGTTGACCTCTGACTCCATTATTCGAAAGCGTTTTTCGAACTTACTGTTAGCGTGAACCAGCGCCTGCTCCGGGTCCACTTTCAGGTGGCGCGCCAGGTTGACGACTGAAAAAAGTACGTCGCCCAACTCGTCGATAATCTCATTTTGGTCACCGTTGCATTCGGCTGCAGATAGTTCGGCCAGTTCTTCGCTGATTTTTGCTCTGACGCCTTGCATATTCGGCCAGTCAAAGCCGACTCGTGAGGCCCTGTTGCCCAGTTTTTCCGCCCTTTTCAGCGCCGGTAGTGCACTCGCCACACCATCCACCGCGCTTGAATCCTGGCCGTTTTTCCCGGCGGCACGCTCGGCTGCCTTGATCTGTTCCCAGGCGCCTTTAGCGGGTCCGGCGGCGCGCTGCTCTTCAGTGCCGAAAACGTGGGGATGCCTGTTGATCATCTTGTCGCAGATGCTGGCTGCGACGTCTTCGAAATCGAAGGCTCCCTCCTCCTCTGCCATCCGGGCGTGAAATACGACCTGGAACAACAAATCACCAAGTTCTCCGCGAAGATCGCCAAGATCGCCCCTGGCGATAGCATCCGCAACCTCGTACGCCTCTTCCACTGTATAAGGAGCAACGCTCGCGAAATCCTGTTGCAGGTCCCAGGAGCAACCTGTTTCTTTGTTTCGGAGGTCTGCCATTATTTCAAGTAATTTCTGGATAGATCCCATAACTATATAATTTTACTCATGTAATAGATGTCGTAATGCAACCAGCATTCCAGCTGTTGCGCCCCAGATCTTGTACCGACTGTGATGGAACGTGATGACAGGTACATTCGCACCCTTCCACACTCGCTGTGAATTTTCCTGATTTCTCTCGTCCATCAGGAATTCGAGTGGCACCTCGAATGCCGATTGCACTTCCAGCGTATCAATGACCAACTCCACTGCCGGATTCACGAAGCCCACAACGGGAGTCACTGCGTATCCGGTCCCGGTCGCCGTTGGTTCGAGGTAACCGCAGACGTCCACGTCACTCGGGTGAATACCCACCTCCTCGTGGGTTTCGCGCAGCGCAGTAGCCCGGATATCGAAGTCTGACGTCTCCATCCGGCCGCCAGGGAAACTGACCTGCCCAGGGTGATGCTTCAGATTGAGTGATCGTTCGGTCAATAAAACCGAGAGCGCCGCGCCGCGCTCTATAATTGGGATCAGAACGCCAGCCGGCGTGAGCTCTGCAACCATCATTTCCCGTACTGCTTGCGGTATACGCGGTTTGGTCTCAGGAAATACGACCTTGAGTGGATCGGCAGGCATCCTGGTGCCGGCCAGCCTGCTTTTGATTTCGGTCGCCGTGATCATCGGCGTGTCACGTGGCATCAGTGCTTGATGCCGCCTTCCGTCAGCGCTGCAGGGTCGAGCAATCGATCCAGCTCCTCGTCAGTCAGGTCGGTCATTTCACGCGCCACTTCTTTCACCGGGCGCCCTTCCGCATAAGCCTTCTTGGCGACCGCTGCGCCTTTTTCGTAGCCGATCACAGGGTTGAGTGCGGTAACCAGGATTGGATTGCGATCAATCGCACTGTCGATATTGGCCTGGTTGATTGTGAATCCTGCTATTGCCTTGTCTGCCAGGCAAACACTGGCATTGGTCAGTATCTCGATACTTTGCAGCAGGTTTAGCGCCACCACCGGCAACATTACATTCAGTTGAAAATTGCCAGACTGGCCTGCCATAGCTATGGTCGCGTCGTTTCCAATCACCTGGGCACACACCATAGCAACCGCTTCCGGTATCACCGGGTTGACCTTACCGGGCATGATGCTCGATCCCGGCTGCAATGCCGGCAGCGCAATCTCGCCTATCCCCGCCAGCGGGCCGGAATTCATCCAGCGCAGATCGTTCGAGATCTTGGTCAGGCTTACTGCCAGGACCCGCAGCTGTCCTGAGGTTTCGACGGCGGCATCCTGGCTGCTTAGTCCCTCAAACAGTGAGTCGGCTTGCTCAAACGGCACGCCCGTGTGCTCTGCCAGCAAAGTCGCGACCTTGGGGCCAAAACTTGCCGGTGCGTTGATACCGGTTCCGACCGCGGTACCGCCAAGCGCCAACCCGGAGAGTCGTTTCATCGTATCTGCCAGTCGATCGATGGCGTGGTCTATCTGCGCCTTCCAACCTGTGAGTTCCTGACCCAACGTGACGGGCATTGCATCCATCAGGTGCGTGCGGCCGGTCTTTACAATCGTCGCTGTTTCGGCAGCTTTCTTTTCCAGCACCGCGCTCAGATGTCTCAACGCCGGCAATAATTCATTCTGGACGCTGTGCGCTGCACTTAAGTGGACGCAGGTTGGAATGACGTCATTACTACTCTGGCACATGTTGACATGATCATTGGGGTGTACTTCGCTGCCAAGGTTCTCGGTGGCAAGCATCGCGATGACCTCGTTCGCATTCATGTTTGAGCTTGTGCCGGAGCCAGTCTGGAACACATCAATCGGGAAATGTTCATCATACTGGCCGTTGGCGACAGCCAATGCAGCTTTCTGAATAGCAATTGCCTTATCCGACGTAATCAGGCCAAGTTCGGCATTTGCGCCTGCCGCCGCCCATTTTACGAGTCCGAGTGCGGCAATAAAGCGACGCGGCATCGTTAAACCACTGATAGGAAAATTATCGACCGCTCGTTGTGTCTGCGCGCCCCATAAAGCCTCTTCAGGCACCTGCAATTCGCCCATGCTATCGCGCACAGTACGGAAAGATTTTTTGCTCATGTCCCTATGTTCTCCCGGCGAAATATGGCCACATCGCCGCCTGATGAATTGATTACCATTGGTGTATGATTCGCGCTTTGCGCGCTTAGTTCAAGTATCGAGTAGCGGATGGAACGGAATAACCTGAGAGCAATATCACCGACCGACGGTCGTTACGCTGACAAAGTCGCCGGACTCAGGGATATCCTGAGCGAATATGGCCTGATTCGCTACCGGGTTCTGGTAGAGGTGCGCTGGCTACAATGGCTGGCCGATGAGCCTGCGGTTCCTGAACTGACTGCACTTTCGCCCCCCATGAAGGACCTGCTCAATAACATCGTCGACAGGTTTTCTGCTGACGATGCCGAGCGGGTCAAGAAAATCGAGGCCACGACCAATCATGATGTTAAGGCGGTCGAGTACTTTATTCGTGAACGACTGGGCGATGGCGTCGATGCGAAGACTCTTGGCGATTTTATCCATTTCGGCTGCACCTCTGAGGACATCAATAACCTCGCTTACGGCTTGATGTTACGTGTTGCTCGTGACGAGGTGCTGCAACCGCAAATGCGTGAGCTGACCTTAAAGCTGCGTTCCATGAGCACTGAATATGCTGGTCTTGCGATGTTGTCGCGAACGCATGGGCAAACCGCCAGCCCAACGACCGTCGGCAAAGAACTTGCCAATGTTGTCGCGCGCTTATCGCGAGCACGTGAGCAGTTTGGCAAAGTCGAAATTCGCGGCAAGTTCAACGGCGCTGTAGGCAATTTTAATGCCCACGTCGTGGCCTATCCGGACGCCGATTGGCCGGACATCAGTGAGCGGTTCGTGACATCGCTTGGCCTGGATGCAAATGCATACACGACGCAAATCGAGCCACATGACTGGACCGCTGAATATGCGCATGCACTGATTCGTTACAACACGATCCTGCTCGATATGTGCCGCGACTTGTGGGGCTACATTTCTATTGGTTATTTTCGCCAGCAGGCGGCCAAGGACGAGGTTGGTTCATCAACAATGCCGCACAAGGTTAATCCTATAGATTTCGAAAATGCTGAAGGCAATCTCGGCCTCGCCAATGCCATGCTCGATCACTTCGCTATGAAACTGCCTATATCGCGATGGCAGCGTGACCTGACAGATTCCACGGTTCAGCGGAATTTTGGTGTATCGATCGCATACGTCATTATTGCCATCAAGTCGGCGCTCAAGGGCCTGAGCAAGTTGCAGGCAAACGCAGAGGTGATCGGTCGGGATATCGATAAAAGTTGGGAGGTGCTGGGTGAGGCGGTACAAACTGTTATGCGGCGCTATGGCATCCCCGAGCCCTATGAAAAACTCAAACAACTCACTCGCGACCAGGCGGTAACGCAGCAACTTCTGCACGATTTCATTGCTACCCTGGATATTCCGGATGATGAAAAACAACGCCTGCTGCAATTGACGCCGGCGACCTATACCGGGTTGGCAGAGCCGCTCGCCAAAAATCTTACCTAGTCGGCACCGATTCCCTTGCGGCTGCCCCAGTCATTATCGGCGCAACAGTTTCTTGCGCGGTTCTGGCAAGAACAGGAGCTGTTCATGCCGGGCGGACTTGATGTCATTCATCCAGCATTGTCCGCGGATGAAATTGGCTGGCTCGCAACGCTCCCCGATGTGGAATCCCGCCTGGTCTTCACAGAGACCGCCGATGGCCGCACAACCTACCGTGTTCAGGATGGTCCATTCACCGAAGCGGAGCTCGCATCGTTGCCGCCGAGAGACTGGACACTACTGGTGCAGGATGTTGAAAAACACCTGCCTGATTTCCGTAGTTTTTTTACGACCGCCGTCTTTATTCCTGACTGGCGCATAGACGATCTTATGGTCAGTTGCGCGGCACCCGGTGGCAGCGTTGGCCCACACCGGGATAACTATGATGTATTTCTGTGCCAGGGAACGGGCAAACGAAAATGGACGACGGGCAACAGCGACATGGCAGTTGCTGACGCCGACGCGAGCGAACTCTCACTACTAAAACCATTCGTAGCGACGTCCACATATTCCGCAGGAGAAGGTGACGTACTTTATCTCCCGCCAGGAGTACCGCATTGGGGAATTGCCGAAGATTTGTGTGTTACCTATTCGATCGGCATGCGTGCGCCGAGCAAAGCCGAACTCGATTGTGGTGCTGATCGCATTTACGGCGAGGGAACCAGTGAATCGAGTCCGCTGTCGAGCGACGATATTTTCTATACAGATGTGGACCTCGAAATGATGGAGGCAGAACCGGGCCGAATATCCGGCAATGCCATACGACGTCTGCGTAACCAGAACCTGCTGAGCAGCACTTTGAGCGATGAGCAATTCGCGACCGTGCTGGGATCGGTCGTCACAGACACCAAAGCATGGTTAACGCCGGACATACCCGACAAAACGCAGGCGGCGAAGATTATCGGCCTGTTCAAGGCCAGGTCGAGTTTGCTGATCCATGGCATGGCGCGAATCGCTTTTTGTGAACTGGAGAATTCCAGTTTATTTTTCGCGAATGGTTTTTTCAGAGCGCTAAGCGCGCATGAGATCGGCGTTGCTCGTGAACTTTGCGCTTCGCGAAAGGTCTGTGTTGAAGAGTGCGGCGAGAACGATGTGACGGCGTTGATTGAATGGCTTGTGAATAAAGGCGTGTTCGATTCGGGGAATTGAGCAGTTAGTGAGATCGAATCTCATTAACGGCAACTTGCAGACTGACAACGACCATATCCGGCCCGATAGAAGTGCGAAATTCGTTAGTGAGCAAATAATTACAAGCGCTGAGTTGCGGGCGATATCGATGAGAATCGCCCATATATGCACATGTACTCTGCAAAACGTGACGCAGTTAGCACCGGGCAACTGGTGCCGACCGGTAGTATTGCAACACTTGCGGTAATAGCGGAATACCGTAGACGGGGGATGTAAACATTCGCGTAGTTTCAGACGCGAAAACCCGGGTGATGAGATTAATAAAAAATTGGGCTTGGCCAGTGATGGAGAAGCCTGTAAGGAAGCCGGCATACCGCATGTGCCAGCGACCAATGATTTTTAATTCGGATAAAAATGGAACAAGCTCGGGAAAAAGGTCGTCGCTGGGTCATTTCAACTAAGGATGAAATGCGTAAAGCGGTTATAGATGTTGCCGACGAAGGCAAGAAGCGAATTTCTATATTTACGCACGATCTTGACCCCGGGATATACGACGATCCGGATTTTCTCGAAATCATAAAACGGTTGGTGCTCAGGCAGTCCTACGCCAGGATTCGTGTTCTTATCGCCGACCCCTCCCGCGCCATCAAAAACGGCAACCAGTTCGTGCACCTCGGCCGCAGATTGAATACTTATATCGAATTTCGTCATGTGCGCGATGACCTGCGTACACACGCAGAGTCTTTTTGCATCGCTGATGAAACCGCGCTTGTTTACCGTCTGCAGCATGAACGCTGGGAAGGAATCGCAGATACTTACGAACCCGCAGTCGCCAAACTCTATGGGAAGATGTTTGACGAGATATGGCAGGCTAGCGAAGTCGAAATCGAGTTCCGTCAACTCGGCATCTAGCCCGGGTTAATAAATAAATCACAGCCGTGTTACCAACTGATCTTACAGTGTCAGCTGTCGTCGAACAGGACGGCAAATTTCTAATTGTTGAAGAGCGCTCGTCCGGCATTGTGGTTATCAATCAGCCTGGTGGGCACATCGAAACCGAAGAATCACCTGAACAGGCCGTTGTCCGCGAGGCAATGGAAGAAGCCGGATGCCAGATTGAAGTTTCTGAGTTGCTCGGCGTCTATCTATGGATTCACCCACAGTCGAGGCAGCAGTTTCTACGTATAGTTTATACAGCAGACCTACTTGGACAAGACACGGCTTGCAAACTGGATGATGGCGTTTACGCCGTACACTGGTACTCGATTGCCGATCTTCGTCACCGGCAAAAAGATCTGCGTACACCGGTCGTTTTGCGTTGCATCGAAGATTATCTGCAAGGCACTCGCCAGCCGGATAACTTCCTTGCCGACATGATCCCGATCCAGCAAAACGTGGGACGAGTCCTCGCCAACGCCCGCCTTATTTAGAACAGCCAGCCGCTTCGGTGATAAAATCACCGCCTATGAGCACCAACAGCAATAACCTGCAGGGGAAAAAAGTCATGCTCGGCTTGTCCGGTGGTGTCGATTCCGCCGTGGCTGCCATTCTGTTGCAGCAGCAAGGCGCCGATGTGCACGCCCTGCATATGACCAACTGGGAAGACGATGACGGTTATTGCACGGCGGCAACCGATTTGCAGGATGCGCGGCAAATCTGTGAGCAAATAGGCATCCCGTTGCACCACATAAACTTCGCCAGGGAATATCGCGACCGCGTATTTACCTATTTTCTCGAGGAATATCGACGTGGGCGAACGCCCAACCCGGATGTTCTGTGCAACCGGGAGATAAAATTCGGCGCATTTCGTGAGTATGCCCGGCGTCTGGGCGGCGACTTACTGGCGACCGGCCACTATGCGCGCACTCTTTTGCTGGATGATCAGGTTCAGCTGCTTAAGGCAAAAGACCTGTCGAAAGATCAAAGCTATTTTCTGCACGCCGTTTGTGCAGATGCTTTGCGTGAAACTGTCTTTCCTCTCGGTGAACTGGAAAAATCAACGGTACGCAGTATCGCGAGGGACTATGCCTTGCCGGTGTTCGACAAGAAGGACAGCACCGGCATTTGTTTCATCGGCGAGCGACCGTTTCGTGAGTTCCTGTCTACTTATTTGCCAGCCAGTCCCGGGCCGATCAAAAATGTCGATGGCAAGACCATTGGCGAACATCACGGTTTGATGTATTACACGCTCGGACAGCGACAAGGCCTGGGGATTGGTGGACGACGTGATGCCGGCGATGAGCCCTGGTACGTGGCCGCAAAGGATCTGGACGAAAACGTATTGATCGTAGTCCAGGGTGATCACCCCTTGCGCTACAGCAATGCTCTGGAAGCGACCGATTGCAGCTGGATTGGTGAACCGCCCGACGTGCTGCGCGATGGCCAGCCTCTTGGCTGTAATGCCAAAATTCGTTACCGGCAGGATGACCAGGCGTGCACAGTCGTACAGAATGAAGCGGAGCGTCTTGTGGTGACGTTTGACGCCGCGCAGACTGCAGTGGCACCGGGCCAGTTCGTCGTTTTCTACCGTGGCGAGCGCTGTCTTGGTGGCGCCGTCATAGATCGTGCAATTTCAACTAACGATACGCTGCGAAAAACTGGCTGAGGCGCTATAATGCCGCCCCGCAACGGGGCAGCCTCGTTGTATGAAACATCAATTTCCGGAGAAAAATTATGACGAACAGCTTCGGCGCTCGTTCTACGTTAGAGGTCGGCGGCAATCAGTACGAAATTTTCAGGCTTGACGCGGTCAAAGACGGCCACGCAGAGCGCCTGCCCTATTCACTGAAAATCCTTTTGGAAAATCTGCTGCGCCACGAGGATGGCCGCGATGTCACGCGCGAGGACATCCTGGCGCTGGCTAATTGGGATCCAAATGCTGCACCCGAAACTGAAATCTCCTTTACGCCAGGCCGGGTAATACTGCAGGACTTTACCGGTGTTCCCGCGGTGGTTGACCTTGCTGCCATGCGTGATGCCGTGGTCAAGCTAGGTGGCAGCGCCGACAGCATTAACCCACTGTCACCCGCCGAGCTGGTTATCGATCACTCGGTCCAGGTTGATAGTTATGGCAGTGCCGACGCACTGGATCTGAACAACAAGATCGAATTCAAGCGCAATAAAGAGCGCTATTCGTTCCTCCGTTGGGGCCAGGGAGCCTTCGAGAACTTCCGGGTAGTACCGCCAAATACCGGCATCGTGCACCAGGTCAATCTCGAATACCTGGCACGAGTCGTATTCGACGTACAGAATAACGACCAACGTCGAGCCTATCCGGATACCGTGGTCGGAACAGATTCGCATACCACAATGATTAATGGTCTTGGCGTGCTCGGCTGGGGCGTGGGTGGTATCGAGGCTGAAGCTGCAATGCTCGGGCAAGCCATAACGATGCTCATACCAAACGTTGTCGGCTTCAAACTGACCGGCAGGCTGAAAGAAGGCACAACCGCCACCGACCTGGTGCTCACCGCGACAGAAATGCTGCGCAACAAGGGCGTTGTCGGCAAATTTGTTGAATTCTGCGGAGAGGGTCTGGATCATCTGCCGCTTGCAGATCGCGCGACGCTTGCCAATATGGCGCCTGAATTTGGCAGCACCTGCGCTATTTTTCCAATTGATGGGGAAACACTGCGCTATCTGGAGCTGTCAGGACGCGACCCCGGGCACATCGAGCTGATTGAGGCTTATGCCAAAGAACAAGGCTTGTGGCGGCACGCCGGTGCTGCTGACGCGGCTTACTCCGATATGCTCGAACTTGATATGAGCACAGTCGAGCCAAGTATTGCCGGGCCTAAACGACCACAGGATCGCATTGCGCTGAGTGTTGCCGACTCTACATTTAAGGGTCACCTCGCAAAGGCGGTTGCGAAACGCGACAGCGGCGGTACAGCAACCGCAATGCTGGATGGTCAGAACGTCGAAATTACTGATGGCGCGGTCCTGATCGCTGCAATTACGAGTTGTACGAATACTTCCAATCCCGCCGTAATGATCGCAGCCGGCCTGGTAGCGAGAAACGCACGCGCAAGGGGATTGGCGACCAAACCATGGGTCAAGACCAGCCTGGCACCGGGTTCCAAAGTCGTCACCGACTACCTTGAGAAAGCCAATCTGCTGGATGATCTCGATGCCATGGGCTTTTACACCGTGGGGTATGGTTGCACGACCTGTATTGGTAATTCCGGGCCGCTGTTGCCGGAGATTGCCAAGGCTGTTCAGGACGGTGACATCGTCGGCTGCAGCGTATTATCCGGCAACCGCAACTTCGAGGGCCGTATTCATCCGTTGGTGCAGATGAATTTCCTCGCCTCGCCGCCACTGGTTGTGGCCTACGCGATCGCCGGTTCACTGTCGATCAACGTGCTGAACGATTCACTCGGTGACGATAAGGATGGCAATCCTGTTTACCTTCGCGATATCTGGCCCAGCCAGGCGGAAATCCACGATGCTGTTGCACAAAACGTCGATTCGGGCATGTTCAAGTCGAGCTATGAAGGCGTTTTCGACGGCGATGCAAACTGGAACAGCCTCGATGTGCCGGATGGAGAGATTTACACCTGGGCTGCGGACTCAACCTATGTGAAGAACCCGCCCTACTTCGAAGGCATGACGTTGCAGCCTGAAGGCGTCAGCGACATCAGCGGCGCACGGGTCCTTGCATTGCTTGGCGATTCAGTAACGACGGATCATATTTCACCTGCGGGAAACATAGCTGCAGACGGCCCTGCGGGAGATTATTTACGCTCACACGGTGTCGAACCAATCGATTTCAACTCATACGGCTCGCGGCGCGGCAATCATGAAGTCATGATGCGCGGCACCTTCGCCAATATACGCTTGAGAAACGAGCTTGCACCGGGAACCGAAGGTGGCTGGACCCGGCATCAGCCAGACGACGAGCAAATGTCTATATTCGATGCATCGCTGAAATACCAGGCTGAAGGAACGCCGCTGGTGGTCATCGCCGGTTCTGAATACGGAACGGGTTCTTCCAGGGACTGGGCTGCCAAGGGCACGTTGCTGCTGGGCGTCAAAGCAGTGATAGCCAAAAGCTACGAACGCATTCATCGCTCCAATCTGATTGGTATGGGTGTCCTGCCACTGCAGTTCATGGAAGGCGAAGGCGCCGATGCGCTTGGCCTGACAGGAAAAGAGGTGTTTAGTATCGAGGGCCAGGAAGACGCTGCCGCCAAAACAGTCACGGTGACAGCGACACCGGCAGACGGCGACCCGATCTCTTTCCAGGCGCAGGTACGGATAGATACGCCCAAAGAACGGGATTATTTCGAAAACGGTGGCATTTTGCATTACGTGTTGCGACAGCTGGTGGCTAAAGGCTAGCGGTATGTGACTTGTGGGGGCTGATTGCGGCTGCGTAACTTTGCGCTCGTTTTTGCTTCGTGCCGATGCGGGCAATTCGCGGCTGAAGCCGCTCCCACAAGTACTTGCCACTTCCGGAGATTCTGCCGGAGGCCAGGAGATCTGTGGGAGCGGCTGCCTAAACCAGTGTATTTAGTTGCCGCGTACAGATTAGTTCAAGAGCGAAGATGCCGCGAACAAGGATGACTGACGACCGCCAAAAAACAATCTGTGGGAGCGGCTGTCTAAACTGGGGTGTTTACTTGCGGCGTACAGATTAGTTCAAGAGCGAAGAGGCCGCGAATAAGCATGACTTACGTCGCAAAAATCGCCGGTGTCCGAGACATGGCCGAATGAAATTCCCGGAGCCGTTGATCGATGCTCTCCGCGAATCCCGACATCTCTGTGTGCTTACGGGATCAGGCGTGTCCGCCGAAAGCGGCGTACCGACATTCCGTGAAGCGCAAACCGGTCTCTGGGAGCAGTTCGACCCGCAACAACTGGCGACACCCGGGGCTTTTCAAGATGATCCGGCGCTAATCTGGCGTTGGTATCGCTGGCGCCGGGAACTGGTTGCCGGGGCGGCACCCAATCCAGGGCATTTTGCATTAGTCGACCTGGCGGCGATGGTGCCGCAGTTGACGCTGATTACGCAAAATGTAGACGGCCTTCATCAACGTGCCGGCAGCACGAATGTCACCGAGTTTCACGGCAATCTTTTTGAGAACCGCTGCTTCGTCGAAGATTGTGTCATCACCGATGCCGACTTGAGCGCCGCTGTGCCACTTTGTCCTGGCTGCGGCGGAATACTGCGACCCGGCGTCGTTTGGTTTGGCGAATCAATTCCAAAGGCTGCGCTACAGACTGCGGATATAACAGCAAAGAGCTGCGACGTATTTCTTTCTATAGGCACCTCATCCCTGGTATGGCCGGCCGCAGGTCTCGCGGAGATAGCACAGCAACGCGGTGCGATCGTGATCGAACTCAACCTCGATGGCACGCCCTTGACCAGCCAGAGTAATTTCGCTCTTCGTGGAAAATCAGGAGTAGTTCTGCCGGAACTGGTAAACTGCCTGGCCGTCTGACCACTAGTGAAAACATGATATTCAAGCGCAAAAACGCCACCGCTAAACTCGATAAGCCACTTTGGGTGCGTATCGCAACGTATACCGGAGCGGTAATACTGGTATTTATGCTCGGCCTGTCCTGGTACTGGTCACGAATGCCGGATATTTTCTGGGTCAATGAGAAGGTAGACGGAGAGCGAACAATTATTGGCTATTCAACCACCGATACACTGGTTCGGGTAGCTTCTGCGATGCTGGATAAACCAGGCGGCTATCTGAGCAACGATGTAACGCCACCGAGCGTCTTTCTCGACAATATTCCCAATTGGGAGGTGGGCGTCCTGCAGCAGGTCCGTGATCTCGCTCGCGTGATGCGTAATGACTACAGCAGGAGCCAGTCACAATCCAGCGAAGACCCTGATTTGGCTGACGCTGAGCCGATGTTTTTCATAGATAACAATTCATGGATTCTGCCCAGAGCGGAAAACGAATATCGCGGTGCCATCGATGGATTCGAAAGATACCGCGACCGCCTTTCGGGAATCGGTGAGCCGGAAGCGCAGTTTTTCGCCCGCGCTGACAACCTGCGCGAATGGCTCGCACAGGTTGAGAAACGACTCGGCAGTGTAACCAGGCGACTTGGCAACAGCGTGGCAACCAGCGTTGTTAATACGGATCTTGCCGGAGACCGGGCTGCGACCGCCAATGCAGATCAGAGTGACACAGTTGATGTGAAAACCTCATGGTTCGAGATTGATGACGTATTCTTTGAGGCTCGCGGAACGTCCTGGGCGCTGGTGCATTTTTTCCGCGCGGCGCAATTCGATTTCGCCGATGTTCTCGCCGATAAGAACGCCGAGGCCAGTGTGCGTCAAATTATCAAGGAACTTGAGGCGAGCCTCACTCCGATCCGTTCGCCGATGATTATGAACGGTGGTGGTTTTGGTCTCTTCGCCAATCATTCCCTGGTCATGGCGAATTACCTGGCGCGTGCCAACGCAGCGGTTATAAATCTACGGGAATTACTTGATCAAGGCTAATAAATAACATTAAGTAGTCTTTCTAACATATTGTTTATAAACTAATAAAGACCTAACCAGGTGGGTACCTGGCGCCACGAATCCGTCAGCCTGCGATCCAGTGCACGATAGTCAGGTTCGAATCGTTCCACCAGGCGCCAAAACCGTTTTGAGTGATTCATATGCCGCGCGTGGCACAGCTCATGAATCATCAGGTAGCGCGTGAGTTCAGGCAGCAGAAACAACAGGCAAAGATTGATGCTGATAGTGCCGGTTGAACTGCGACTGCCCCAACAGGTACGTTGCGCACGAATCTGAATCTTTTTGAACGGTGCCTCTGTCAATAAAGACAGCGCCTGCATTCGTGGCTCGAACTCCCTTCTCGCAGTCGTTGACAGCCAGCGGCGCAGTGCTTTGACACAGAGCTTATCGCTCCTCGTTTGGCCGGTAAGCGTAAGAACCCCGGCGGCATAGTGATAGCGAATCGATTGACTATCGGCGACAAATTTATAACGAACTCGTACCACCCTGTCGACCGTGGGCAAGTGAATCACATCAGGAAGCGCGAAAGGCTCCGGCTCATGCTCTGCCGCAAATGCATCCCTGGAGCGTTCTATCCAATCTCGATTCTCCTCAACAAAGGCGCGCACGTCGCTGGCCCGCGTGCGCCGGGGCACCACAACTTCAACCCTGCCTCTTGGAAAAACCTTGATCGACAAACGTTTTGCCCTGGCGCTTTCACGCACAGAAAAGCCCGACACCTGGTCGGGCTCTTCAGGCTCCGCTGAGAACAGCGGTAATTGACGGCTTGCGCGTTGCACAGCGGGATACTAACCCGAATTATGTGTCGCCACTAAGACCAATTTTGTACTCGCCCCTGTTACGGACGAGAGCCGCTGAAACGGACAGCGTCATCCATACTCATCTCGCCGGAAACACCGCCGACCTCGGCGCTGTCACTGATAAACAGTTCGACTTTACGCTCTAAAACAATCGTGCCGTGTACGCTGGATCCTGGCCCGATTATGATTATCGGCTCGCGGTTTCTACTGTTATTCCAGCCACCCGGCTTCTCGACAATGATATCGCCGCGCACGATAGCCCCGTCACTCAATGTAACATCGCCGTTCACTGTGGACAGATCGTGTGCTACGTCGGCGCCATCAAGCTTGATTTCACCATTGACGTTGCTGACCTCGTGAGCAACTTTCGTTCCCTTGCCCAGGGAAATTTTGCCATTAACGACTGTGACTTCGCCGGCGACGGTCACTCTTTCAGCCAGTCGAATCGAACCATTTACGCTGCCCACGTCTTCGGTCGACACACCTGAAGCAAGGCGAATACTGCCATTCACAGTCTCGACGTCTTTTACGCTGGTATTCTCATCGACCCGAATGGTGCCGTTCACAGTATCCAGCGAGCCGTCAATGATGCAGTCTGCGCCAACCGAAATACTGCCGTTGACCGTCGAATGTCCATCCGTCTCCATCCCGTCACCGATGGTGATGCTCTTGTTCATATTCGCCGCACATGCCGGAGCAATGATCAGCAATGAAAGCAGGCCTGCACTCAACGATGCCAGTTTGCGTGTATTCAACATTATTGGGTCCTCATTCAAGGGTTTTGTCTGATTAATACTGTTTCGATACCACTGCAGGGCGAATGGTTGCAAGTTCGCGGCCGTTTGCCGCCTTATTGGCCTAAATACATCCACTGTCTATGCCTTGCCGTCAGCACAGGGTAATCTTACGCCCAACGCAAGCAGCAAAGAATTTCCCCTATGCCGGTAGCTCTCGAGGCCCGCAAACTCGTTAAACAATATCCCGGGGTCCTCGCGGTCGACGAGGTTTCATTCCAGGTGCAGGAAGGCACTTGTTTTGGTCTGCTGGGGCCAAATGGCGCCGGGAAAACGACCACTGTTGAAATCATGGAAGGCGTTACGCCGGCGACTTCAGGTGAGGTCTTTTACTACGACAGTCCAGCCGGACAGAAATTTCGCCAGGAATCGGGCATCCAGTTCCAGAATACGGCGTTGCAGGATCATATAACGGTCAAAGAAACACTGACGATGTTCCACAGTTTGTACGATCGGCAGGCTGATCTCGACAAAATTATTGCAGAGTGTTCGCTGGAAGATTTGCTGGACCGGGATAATCGAAAACTCTCGGGTGGTCAGCGGCAACGACTTCTTCTCGCTGTAGCATTGGTAAACCGGCCACGTGTGGTCTTTCTCGACGAGCCGACAACCGGACTGGACCCGCAAGCAAGACGTAATTTCTGGGATCTAGTGAAACGCATCCGCGCGGCTGGTACGACAATTATTTTGACGACACACTACATGGAAGAAGCAGAAATTCTCTGCGACGACATTGCAATTATGGACAGCGGCAAAATAATTGCCCAGGGGAACCCGGAAAAACTACTGAACGAGCACTACCAAAACATCATTATTGAATTGCCGTTGGATGATTTCAGTGGTGACCTGAGTGGTCTGAAACACCGGATTCTGGAAACACAGGGAATTATTGAAATAGAGACCAATGATGTGAATGCGAGCCTGCGTGACCTTGCCGAACAAACAACCGGCCTCAATCGAATGAAAATACGCCAGCCAAACCTTGAAGATCTGTTTCTTGATCTGACCGGGCACTCGTTGCGGACGTAGCCGATGCTGAACCGAATCTACGCCATATTCCGTGCCCGCAACCTCGAGTTCATCCGCGATCGCGGCTCAATGAGCTGGAACCTGATCTTGCCGGTTGCGCTCATGTTTGGACTGTCGTTTATTTTTGGCGCGGACAGGGCCGAATATACTGTCGGTGTACTGCAGCCGGGAGCAGAGATCGATATAACCGCTCACCCGTTTCTCGATACTCGTTACATTCAATTTGTTGTGGTCAATGACGAGCTCAAAGGCTTTCGTCAGGTTGCCCGGCACCAAATCGATCTTCTCGTGCAAATTGAAGGTCAGCAACGATATTGGGTCAACCCTGATTCACCAAAAGGTTATTTCGCTGAGCTGGCCCTTTTGCAAGCCGACGCCAGTGCGGGCGAAAGCATGACTAAGGAACAAGTCTCGGGTGATGCAGTTCGTTACGTCGACTGGGTGCTGCCCGGAATTCTAGGCATGAATATGATGTTCAGTTGCCTGTTCGGTGTCGGCTACGTCGTCGTTCGTTATCGAAAAAACGGCTTCCTGAAACGATTGCGAGCAACGCCGCTGCGTGCCATTGAGTTTGTCATTGCGCAGGTTGCTTCAAGACTGCTGTTGGTAACACTTATTACATCCTTCGTTTTTGCCGGCACCAAATATTTCCTCGATACCCGCATGGACGGCAGTTACCTCACGCTCCTTATTATTCTTGTTGTCGGTGCAGTAGCCCTGATATCTATGGGTCTGATGATTGCTGCGCGTGTCACCAGTGAAGAACTGGCTGGCGGACTTCTGAATATGGTCACCTGGCCTATGATGATGTTGTCCGGTGTGTGGTTTTCGCTCGAGGCGGCCGGAGATACAGTACAGAAAATCGCACAGATTTTTCCACTTACCCACATCCTCGATTCCGCACGGGCTGTAATGCTCGACGGTGCGGACCTGGCTGCGATCGCTCCGCAGCTTCTGGCGCTCATGGGAATGAGTGCTTTTTTTCTTGTGGTTGGCGCTATTATTTTTCGCTGGCACCCTAATTAGCAGTCGTTGATTTTACGATGACACCAGAGCTGATCGACATTGGTGCGAACCTTACCCATGACACTTTTGACGTCGATCGGGCCGAGGTAATTCGTCGTGCCGAAGAAGCCGGGGTTATGCGCATGATCATTACCGGTGGTAGCGAGCAAGGCAGTCGTGATGCCCTGTCACTGGCAGAGAAATATCCCGGTCAAATGTATTCAACCGCAGGTGTACACCCCCATCATGCCAGCGAGTATTCAGCTGCGGTGCACCAGACACTCATAGAGCTGCTTAGTCATGATGCCGTCGTAGCTGTCGGCGAGTGTGGCCTGGATTATTTCCGCAATTTTTCTCCGGTCGCGGATCAACGTAATGCGTTTCAACGGCAACTCGAGATTGCGGAGGAATGCCAGTTGCCCGTGTTTTTGCATCAAAGGGATGCGCACGATGATTTCATCGAAATGTTGCAGCCTGCGCTGAAAAAAATACCACGTGCTGTGGCGCACTGTTTTACGGGTGGAGAAACGGAACTGCGTGAGTACATCGGTATGGATCTCTACATCGGCATAACTGGCTGGATATGCGATGAGCGCCGCGGCGCACATTTACAGGAAATTGTAGGCCTCATTCCTGACGACAGGCTGTTGCTGGAAACCGATGCGCCCTACCTGCTTCCCAGGAGCCTCAAGCCGAAACCGAAGTCGCGACGGAATGAACCACATCACCTGCGTGAAGTGCTAAGGGTGGTAGCTCGATCGATGGGGCGTGATGAGGAAGATGTCGCACGTCAGAGCACGGAGAATGCTAAACGATTTTTTGCGCTTGATGATTAAGGAGTTGCACGTAAGTCATCTGTATTCGCGGCTGAAACCGCTCCCACGGCTTATCGCAGTGGCGGAGTGTTTTGCTGATGGTGCCATTCGGTGGGAGCGGCTTTAGCCGCGAATGGCTCAGTATTACTACCGACCCATTACTTTCACAGTTACTTCGGCACCAGTGCAACAACCCTGGCAGGGCCCCCGGAGCCACCCCCAATTTTCATCGGCAAGGCCAGTATTGTGGCCCCTGTTACCGGCAGCAGATCCAGGTTCGTCAGGTTTTCCAGATTAACGACGCCGGCCGCCGCCGCTATGCGATGCGCCATAAAATCCTGCGACGGACCATAATCGATCGAGGCCGAATCAACGCCAAGCACCGCGACATTTCGCTCCTCTGCCAATAGTCGAACGGCATCGGCGCCATAGCCGGGGAATTCAAGATTACTGGCATCTCCCGGTTTGTCATCGCCCAGGTAGCCTTGCGCATCGGGCCAGTATTGACTCCAACCCGTGCGCAATAAAACAATAGTCCCCCGTGCAATTTCACCATGTTGCGCTTCGAACTTGTGGACATCAGCCACGCTTAATCGATAATTTCGATCAGCGGCGGCCTGTTTACTGACGTCAATTACGATCGCCGGCGCAATAAGGTTTTCCAATGGAATTTCTTCCGTGGAAGCACCCTCCTTCGCGAAATGTATTGGCGCGTCAAGATGAGTGCCACCGTGTTCCGGAGTACAAACGGTAAAGGCCGAATAAAAATAGCCGCCTTCAACTTCACCAAAATTCAGCTCTGTCTTTTCGAAAGCAGATGGGGACGTCGGCCAGTACAGGGTGTCCTGATCGTAAGTGTGGCTGAGATCGACGAGTTGATAGGCATCAAGTTCCAATGCGATAACGTGGCTCGAGATGAATGAGAAGAGCGCAATGGCAAGGAGTCGAAGTCGCATATCTTTCCTCTGGAATTGTTTATGAGCGCTTAGCGTCCAAACAGAGGGGCAAAATCCGGCACTGTTTCCACAACCCGTTCAGAGTTGTGGATCGCTACGTTTCGCCCTTTCCTGAATGAGCGCCCAGTGCGGCATGAACGCCTCGATCTTAGATTTGGCCGCGGTCTTATTCTTTTCACCAAACTCGTCAACCAGTTCATCAAGATCACATACCAGACCTGGAGTTCCCTTGGCGAACTCTGCCCCGTCTAGAAACACAATTCGACCGGCAACAGGCACTTGCCGAACGATTTGTCGTACCGCTGCGATGCGATCATACAAGGCGGGTTGTGGGTTGTTGAACGTGTAACGGTGATCATTGCTGATGACAGTCCAGTCCTGCATTTTATCACTGCCAAAAACCGCCCCGTTTACGTCTTTGACATCGACGATAAGAAGACCCTGCGCCGTCAATACAAGATAATCAATCTGTATTTCGCCCTCATCCGCGTTGGGGATAACCAATGCTTCGATGCGATCATAAGCAATTGAGTCGAGAATTTTCTTGAACGACCGATTCTGGGTTTTTCGACCACGTACGATCAACCAGATCAATAAGACGACGACCAGCAGCAGCGGCCAGAGGTAGGCACTGCTAAAACCGGTCGGCAGTATTTCGCTCATCGTCAATAAATCCAGTTCAGGTGCAAATCGTTCTACGTATCATGCCGGATTGTACCGACGTCAGTCCGAAAATTTTTCACTTAATGCCTGGGTCAGCGATTTGATGTCCGGCCGGACGTTGACGAAATGCCGCGGCCGCGAAAGAATGTCCTCGAGTTCTGCCGGTAGCGGGACTTCCTCCCCCGTTATTGGCTCAACTATCTGCTCGAACTTTGCTGGGTGAGCAGTGGCGACCAATATCCAGTCATTTTCTGCGCGCTCAGGTTTATTCAGTTGGCGCCACGCAAACGTCGCTGTAGCGGTATGTGGACAGGTAGCCAAACCGAATTCGTCAAAGTTTTGCCTTATTTCCTTCTGAATGACATCGTCGCTGACCGATATGGCACGGGTTCGCCGACTGATCTCGGCGGCCTCACCAAACAATGAACGCAGTCGTTCCATATTGCTGGGGTTACCAACATCCATTGCAGATGCGAGCGTTTGCACGCTCGCTCGTGGCGACCATTCGGCCCCCTGCAGAAAATCCGGGATTAGTCGGTTCTCATTCGTCGCGAGAACAATATCACCAATAGGTAAGCCCATTTCTTTGGCCAGAAGTGCAGCCGCCCCGTTACCAAGATTTCCGGTTGGCACAATGAAACAAGGCTTGCGGCCGGTCGAACGGTAATGCTCCAGGCTGCTGTGTGCGTAGTAAATACACTGCGGCAGGAGCCTGCCAATATTGATGCTGTTTGCTGAACTGAAACGGTACTGTGCAGATAATTCCCTGTCTGCCAATGCGCCCTTCACCAGTGCCTGGCAGTCGTCGAAGGACCCTTGAACTGCCAGCGAAAGTACATTCTCACCCCAACAGGTAAGCTGATGTGCCTGGCGTTCAGAAACTCTGCCGTCAGGATACAAAACCACCACACGCATTCCCGGGCGTTCGTTAAACGCGGCTGCAACTGCGCCTCCGGTGTCACCGGAGGTTGCCACCAGAATGGTCAATGGGTTGTCTGCGTCGCCCTGCAGCCGGCTGAGGCATGCCGCGAGAAATCCTGCGCCGATATCCTTAAAGGCCGCTGTCGGACCGTGATATAGCTCCAGAAGCCCGACATACCCATCATTGACAGGAAGTCTTGTAACCGGTAACGGAAAGCGAAAGGTCTCCCTGGTTATTTCATCGAGATCAGCAGCGAGTGCCGATTCCGAAAAAAATGGTTGCAGCAGAATTTGAGCAGTCTCGGCAGCCGTTTTGGCACTTACAAAATCATCTGTTTTGAATTGCGGCAATTTCTGCGGCAGAAACAATCCGCCATCTTCAGCAAGTCCCTGCACCAAAGCCTCATCAAGAGATACACGCTGCGCACCGCGGGTGCTCTGGAATATCATGTGCCGCTCTCCACGATCGCCCCGGGGGCATCCAGTGGGCTGATCCAGGACTGGCATTCATATCCCTGCCCGCTGCAGGATTGCTCCATCACGCTAGCCACGTCTGCGGCAACAGCGTCTCTGCAGAGCGCAAAAATACTCGGGCCGCTACCGGACAACGAGCAACCGAGCGCATTCGCCTCCATTGCGGCCGCTTTAACGCCGGCAAAACACGGTACCGAGGCTGCACGCTGCGGTTCAATGATGACGTCACGGAGACTGCGACCGATAAGGTCAATATCATTGTTGGCGCAGCCTGCCACGAAGCCGGCAAGGTAGCCTTGCTGACCGAGCCACAGCTCCATCGAGTAATTGCCGGCAAGGTTGCTTCTCGATTCCGCTGTGTTGATCTCGAGTTCCGGGTGCAGCAGCACGCTACTGATGCCCACTGGCACCGGCAACCTGATCACCGAGGGCAAAAACACGGTTGGACACAAAACCAGGCCACCAACAAGGCTCGGCGCGACGTTGTCTGCGTGCAGACCCCCACTGGCAAATTTTTCGCCGATCATTGCGTAGGGCAATAACGCTTCGATATCCAGTGGAGATTCCAGTAACGCATTCACAGCGACTGCACCGGCAACCGCGGAAGCGGCAGAACTACCCATTCCGGACTGCAACGGAATGCCCTTGTGTACGATCAATTCGACCCCGCCACTCTCGCCCGCGTCTCGCCACAACGCTGCGGCTGCGAGCGATGCGGTATTCTGCGTTGCGTCAGTCGACAGCGCTGCATGGATCTCACCGTCCAGGCCAAGCACGTCTTTAATAACAATACCGGCACCATCGACTCTGCGCGCGCTGACACGATCGCCGGCACCGGCAACAGCCAGTCCCAGCATGTCGTAGCCGACGCCCACGTTGCCAATTGATGCCGGGGCATAAGCCGTTACATATACAGACGCTGTCATATTTGTGTTCCATCACCGAGAAATGCTGCCAATTTGAGAAGGTCACCGAAAACGCCGCCGGCCGTTACGTCAGGACCAGCACCTGGTCCCTGCACAACCAGCGGATTTGCCGCGTAACGGTCAGATGCAAACTGCACAATATTATCGGTAAGGTTTATTTTACTGAAGGCGTTGTCCCGGTCCACTTTTTCAAGTCCAACTGAGGCTTCGCCATTTTCTGTCAACCGGGCCACATAGCGAAGCGATTTTCCTGCATCGCTCGCATCTTTGTATAACGCCAACATGTCATCGTCGTACCTGGAAAGCTCATTCAGGAAATCTTCGATACTCAATTGGCGCAATTCCTCAGCGACGAGGTTTTGCACCGGGAAATCCCCAATCTCAAGAGTCTGCCCGAGTTCGCGCGCCAGAATAGTAAGTTTTCGGGCAACATCCATGCCGGAGAGATCATCACGCGGATCCGGCTCCGTGTAACCGCTTGCCCTGGCCTCTGCGACGATTTGCGAGAACGGCCGACTGCCATCATAGATATTGAAGAGGTAGGCAAGCGTGCCAGACAAAATTCCCTGTATGGAATGAATGCGATCGCCCGTATCAACCAGGTCCCTTATCGTCTTGATTATCGGCAATGCGGCACCGACTGTCGTCTCATAAAAATAATGACTGTTGCCGCGCCGGGCGCTTGCTCGCAACGCCTCGTAGTCTGCCTGCGTCCCGCTGAAGGCCTTTTTGTTTGGCGTAACCACGTGAATACCGCGCTCCAGCCAACCGGCATAACGATCTGCAACGCCCTGATCGGCGGTGCAGTCAATAATCACGGCATGTGGCAAGTGATCGGCATGTACGTGGTTTTCGAATACCGCAAAATCCACATCAGTATCTGCACTCGCCACGGCATTTCGCCAGCCTTGAAGATCAATACGTCGATCGCCGAGCAACATGCTTTTCGAGCGCATGATGACCCGTATGCGCAGATCGAGGTTGAACTGCTCACGCAGCCGTTTTGACTGGTAGTGAATCTGATCGAGTAATGCACCGCCAACAATTCCAGGACCGATCAGGCCGATAGAAATGGTTTTTGCGGAAAGATAAAAACCTGAATGCACCGCGCGCAGCGCCCGGGTTACATCATCAGAGTGCATGACCGCCGATATATTGCGTTCCGACGATCCCTGTGCAATCGCTCGAACGTTAATACCTGCACGACTTAAGTTGCCAAAAAATTTTGCGGCAACACCTGGTGAACCAGCCATGCCGTCGCCAACCACTGCAACAATACTCTGTGAATCGCTTACATCGACGCTTTGTATCTGACCGCTGGCCAGCTCGTCGGAAAACTCATCCGTTATGACACTGGTGGCTCGCTCAGTCAGGTCAGCCGGCACAGCGATACAGATGGAGTGCTCGGAACTCGCTTGCGAAATCAGTGCTATAGAGACGCCAGCTTTCTTGAGAGCGGCGAAAAGTCTTTCGGCCGTTCCGGGAACACCAATCATGCCCGACCCTTCGAGATTGATCAGCGACATATCACCAATCGCAGTTATTCCCTTTATCTGCTCGCCATTTTGACTGTCGTTACTGATACGACTACCGGGGTGTTGCGGATTAAAAGTATTGCGAATGGTGATCGGAATACCGTTGTCCACGGCCGGTCCAAGTGCCTGCGGATGTAACACCGTGGCTCCGAAGTAGGCGAGCTCCATAGCTTCGTTGTAGGACAGCGAATCAATGACCTGCGCCTCTGGCACTTTCCTCGGATCAGCACTCATGATGCCGTCGACATCAGTCCAGATGCACAGTTCCTTGGCGTCAGTTAACGCCGCGAAAATTGCTGCAGAGTGGTCGCTGCCATTGCGGCCAAGCGTCATCTGCAGTTTTTTCTCGTCTGCGGCAACAAAGCCGGTAATCACAGCAATGCCTG
>CAYOHF010000033.1:0-33038 GCA_964403695.1 uncultured Woeseiaceae bacterium
CACGACGAGGAATTCTTCCAGCAACTTGCCTTGCAACGTATCCACAGCCCGATCAATGAGATCGGAACGATCGTACGTCGTGACAATTTCGACGCCGTCCGGCAGGCTGCGCTGTAATTCTGCCAGCCGGGCTTTGACGCCTTCGATGGTCGCGCGAGCATTTTCACCCCAACGCATGACGACGACGGCACCTACAACTTCACCTTCTCCATTGAGTTCTGCGATACCGCGGCGCATTTGTGGCCCCAGTCTGAGCGTAGCGACATCCGTGAGCACGATCGGCGTACCATCTGCGTTGACGCCCAGGGGAATGGCTGCGAGGTCATCCAGGCTTTGCAGATAGCCTGAAGCGCGGACCATGTACTCCGCCTCACCCATCTCAATCACCGAGCCGCCGGTTTCCTGGTTACCCGCCTGGATTGCGCGTTTGACGCGACCGAGCGTCAGATCGAATGCTCGCAACTTGTCTGGATCCAGCACGATCTGGTATTGCTTGACCATGCCACCGATGGTGGCCACCTCGGCCACACCTGGGACCGTTTGCAATTCAAATTTCAGGAACCAGTCCTGGATGCTGCGTAATTCAGACAGATCGTGCTGCCCGGTACGATCGACCAGTGCGTATTCGTAAACCCAGCCAACGCCGGTGGCATCGGGACCGAGCGCCGGTTTGGCGCTCGCCGGCAACTGACCCGAGACCTGGCTCAGATACTCGAGCACCCTCGAGCGAGCCCAGTACAGGTCGGTGCCGTCCTCGAAAATAATGTAAACGAACGAATCACCAAAAAAGGAATAGCCACGCACCGTGACGGCCTTCGGTACTGCCAGCATGGCGGTCGTTAGAGGATAAGTTACCTGGTCCTCAACAACCTGCGGTGCCTGCCCCGGAAACGACGTTTTGATAATAACCTGGACGTCAGAAAGATCGGGCAGTGCATCTACTGGCGTCTGGCTGATCGAGTACATCCCCCAGGCGACCAGAAAACCGGTCGCCAGCAAAACCAGCGGCCGATTATGAATCGACCAGCGAATCACGCTTGCAATCATTGCCTCGGCCCCTGCGACGTGACCGCCGTGACAACGTAGATACCGCTATCCTGTTCTTCGATAGTGACGTCTATGGACTGCCCTTTATCAAGCCCCATCAGCAGATCCTCGTTTTCCACCGCAAAACCCATGGTCATGGCGGGCCAGGACCACTCAGGTATCGGCTCGTGATGCAGAGTTATCTTCTGTTTGATCAAATCAACGCCAAGAACGGTTGCCGCGACCTGCACGGATGACGCCGGCTTTTCGGCGACTCGTTCGTCCATGCGTGCCAGGGCGGACTCGAGGTTTGACTCGGAATCGATGAGAAACTGCCCGGAGGTAACTACCAGGTCGGTCGTGCCGATACCCGAGAGAATCTCGACTCTTTTTCCGGACTCAATTCCAATCTGCACCAATTGCGCGCGAAACTTGCCATCGCCCAATGCCAGGACAACGCGATCCGAGGTACCGCCACGAATCAGCGCTGCGCGTGGGACATGCACGACGGCCGATGTTTCGGTGCCGTGGATGGTCACTCGCGCGAACATGTTGGGCCGGAAAAACTTGTCCGTGTTGTCGAAGCGCAAACGAACCTTGAGTGTGCGCGTTTTCAAATCCAGCTCGGGATAGATGTAGTCGACTGTGCCCTGCAAACGTTTTCCTGGCAGGTAGTCCAGTTCAACCTCAGCACGCTGACCGGGTTGAATCCAGTCTGCCTGGCGCTCGAAAACCTCCGCCAGTACCCACACACGATCAAGTTTGGCGATCGACATCACATCGGATGCCGGTGTAATGAATTCGCCCTCGCGCACCGCGAGATCTGCAACGACGCCATCGCTTTGTGCCGACACAGCCAGTCTTTGGTTCACTATTCGACTTTGCTTCAGCCGCTCGATTTCACTTGACGAAACTCCCAGCGCAACCAGTCGCTCCCCAGATGCTTTGAGTAACGTCGCGTTTCCACTTCTGAGCGCGGTCAGGTATTCCTCCTCTGCATTGACAAGGGTCGGTGAATACAACTCGAACAAAGTCTGACCCTGCGTGACCGGGTCACCGGTTGCGGTGATCTCCAGGCTTTCGATCCAGCCATCAACCCGCGTATGGATGTGTTGCAGGGTGTCCTCGTCGTAGCCGACGTAACCCACCGTATCAATGCGCCGCGACAACACGCTGTACTGCGCCTGCTCAGTACGTACGCCAAGATTGTTAACCACCTGCGGGCTTATAGTGACAACACTCTCGTCTTCGTCGCCTGCGTACACCGGCAACAACTCCATACCCATGGGTGACAAACCGGGTTCATCGCGGCGGTAGTTGGGGTCCATTGGCGCTTTCCAGTAAAGGATAGCGGGCTCAGAATCGGCGGAGCCAGCCGCAACAGACTGATCAGAACCCGGCGACCAGCGATCCACGGTGATACCGATGCCAACACCAATGAGCAGAACAATGAAAATAAAAATTGTGTTTTTCATCGGGATAATCCTCCGAAATTTGCGAGTACCGCATAACTTTGCGCACGTTCCACTTGCAGACGTATATATTCGAGTCGAGTATTAAGATCGTCGACATAGCCGCGCATGACGTCGGCGAAATCACCAGTGTCGCTTTGATACGCTGCAAGTGCTGCGGACGCGTTGTCCGCGGAAATTCCCAGTATGGACACTTCGTACAGATCGAGACGTCTGCCGAGATCCTGCCAGCGCACATATTCTGACTCTAACTGGCTGTTAAGACGTCGGAGCAATTCCTCGCGGGACTGGTCAGCCGCTCGCCTTTGATTCAACGCTGCTCCTACTGACTTGTCCTGGCGGTTGCTGCGAAAGAATGGCAGGTCGACGGTTACTGACAAACTGATGAAATCGGATCGAGGTCGGCCGTTATCCAGATAACCGTCGCGATAGCCGTAACCAAGATCTACCGCCCAGTCCGGTTTGTATTTTTGTTCAGCAAGATCGACGCCGACAAAGCTGGCACCGACACTCGCATCAGCCGCCAACATCGAAGGATGCGCCCGCAGGTTCTTTTTCATCACTTCCAGAGGCGGGACAGCAGCCCACTCTGGCAACTTTGTGGCTATTGGGCGCAGAGATTCTGCACCGACCCATTCCGACAGGGCGGCGCGTGAGCGCGAAAACTGCTTGCTCATGTTGATAATGCGATCGTCCAGTCGCCGCAGCTCCAGTTCCGCGCGCAACACATCCTGCTGGCTCTTGCGGCCGACAGAATAAAGTGACGTGGTGATAGTCGCTAGATCGTCAAAAAATGGCCGCGATTCGACCGTAATCTGGTGCGCTTCGCGCCAGTAATGTGTTTCCAGCCAGGCGATGCGAACCGCCGTTAACACATCACGACCGCGGCTGTCGGCTTTGTGTGACATCTCATCGGCGAGCGTGCGAAATTTTCGAGTCGTTAATTCCCTTGTGTCTCCGCCCGGAAATTCCTGTCGAATTCCCAGTTGCGCCTGTGTCATTCCTTCGGTTGTAAAACCTCCCGACTGAATAGGGAAATTGGACATTCCGATGCGCATTGTCGGATCAGGTAACTGCCCACCCGCGACTGACTCGTCGCGTAATGCGCCGGCACGCAAACGCAGTGAATTCTGGCCGGGCTCATCATAGAGCGCCAGCTCTTGTGCCTCTTGCAGCGTCAAAGGCAGCGCCTGCTGAGCGGCCACCACATGTGCAAACAACAATCCGGCAACAGGGCCGATCGCCCTGAACAGAAAACTTGCGCTACAGCGCGCTATATTTTTTGAGTAGGGCGTGCGCCCGAAATAAATTAACATCTAACAAACTCCTGCGGAGAAACCGAAAAACCAACGGTCTGACAGCAGTGTTTGTTAAATCAGGTAGATGCAGTTGAGAAGATTGAGAGGTAGCTGATAACCGGGCGCAAACGCCGTAACACGAATGCCGGGCGGCACGGTTTTGTGGCCGGCAAACAGAGTCGTGGCGATTGTCGCGGCAATATCCGGCTGAAGATCGTACTGAACGTCTTTTAAATTTAGCTTGGCGCGCCGGCTATCCAGGCTGCATTGCGCATCAGGCTGACACTCGGACGACATTTCCACATCGCAGGACATGGCCACTTCGCACGCCGCCGGCGGACAATGCCCGCAATCTGCATCGGCATCCTGACTGGCCTCATCCACAGCATGCGAGGCATGAGCGGAATGCTCCGACGCCATGGCCATCGGCGCATCGGCGCCAGACTCCATCGCCATCAGGCAGGGCTGCAACAAAACACTTAGCCACGACACGACAAACAACGAGAGGACGAATCGACCCCAAGTCTGCCTTTGTGTACGTAATGTGTTCAGGTCAGCCAAACTATTTCCTTAGCGATTAATTAAGCCTACTCAGTCTATTATCCGCAGGCAAGCGTGATTGTTACCTACGTCACAGAGTAGCCAACTGCACGGGACCTGCTATTGCTCGCAGCAGCTCTCACCGGCCTGTATCGGGGGACACTTCACAGAGCCAAAGGAGCAATAAACGCAACAATCACCAGGTTTTGGCTTTAACAGCGCAGCGCAGCCCTTGCAGTCGTAATAGTACTGGCAGGCGTTTTGTGGCATTCGTTCGCGCTCTTTGTGACCGCATTCAGGACAGATAATTTCGGAGCATTCAATCAATTATGGCCCCGATATGAGCCTCGCCACGCTCCCTTGCCAGCTCAACCTGTTTTTGCCGCTCCGCAAGCCGCTCCAGGCGCTCTTCAGACCCTGAATTTATGCACCGCGGACACGAAATGCCCTCGCGATAGTCAGATGATTGCACATCTTCATCGCTCAAAGGCCGTCGACAGGCGTGACACTGTACGTAGCCACCCTCCGCAAGGTCACGATCGACAGCGACCCGTGTGTCGAATACGAAGCATTCGCCGTCCCAGCGATTATTTTCCTCGTCGACGGTCTCCAGGTACTTGAGAATCCCGCCCTGCAATTGATAAACCTCATCAAAACCCAGTTCGAGCATCAATGCCGTCGCTTTTTCACAGCGAATACCGCCCGTGCAAAACATCGCCAATGGACGTTTCTTGTCAGCTTCATCAAGATTATTCGCGAAATCCGCAAACTGGCGAAAATTATCTGTACCGGGATCAACGGCGTTCGGAAATGTGCCAACTTCGAATTCGTAATGATTGCGCGTATCGATGATTAACGCGTCTGGCCTGGCGATCAGTGCATTCCACTGCTCAGCACCAATATGTTTTCCGGTTTTTTGATCGGGCCGGATGTCCGGCCTGCCAAGCGTGACAATTTCTTTCCTGATTTTGACACGCATACGGCGAAATGGCGCCTCGCCGGCTTCATTCCAACGACCCTCAACAGGCTCATCCAGCGAGAGAGTTTCCTGCAACCAGTCGAACACAGTTTGCACCGACTCGCCGCTTCCGGTTAATGAGCCGTTGATGCCTTCCTTCGCAACCAACAGTGTGCCAAGCAGGTCGAGCTCCTGGCACAGCGCCAGCAGATCCGTACGCAAATTCTCAGGATCATCAATATCGACAAAACGGTAGAACGCAACGACCTTCATACCCGATCGACTCCGGGGCCGGAAAAAGTCAGCGATAATATACTGTGCCGAATCTCCTCGCCAAGCACGAGCCTGGCGTCTTCACCGATGCGATTGATGTCATCGTCGAATTCAAGAAAACCCGCGGCATTGCGTCGCAAAACATCACGCTGGCGCAAAACGTGAATGAAGTCCCTGAAAAGTGCCTTGTCGAAAAAATCGGGCGAATGCAGGCCGTAAATCATCACCATGCGCTGCGCGCTCTTCTGGCACAAAGCTTCAAGTTTGGCGCGCGTCAAGGTACCGGAACCATTTTTGACGAGCAACGCGATCACCAGGTAGAACCGTTGCAGCATTGACACCATTGACTGTCCCAGCATCATCAGCTGGAACGCCGGTCCGGAACCGGCCGGCGGTCGCACGAGAAACTTACCATCGCGGATCAATATGTTTTCTTCGATAAGCGCATCTATCGCCGCCGCCGTAACGTCGTCGATATCCTCGTAGTCCCACTGCAGCCGCAACTCTGTCTGCATAAACGGATAGATCAACCGCACAAGGCGCAATAACTCGCTGTGCTCAATGCGCCGCCCCTGGATGAAACAACAGGCAATCGACGCCGGTATGGCAAGCAGGTGTTGCACGTTATTGCGAAAATAGGTCATCAACACGGCTTCGTGCTCAGTCATGCTGACAACATCGCCGAGCGGGTGCGCAGTACGGCTGATTACTTTGAGTTTTTCGCCATGGTCAATAATGTCTTCGGCAGACCAGTCCGGGATCGTGACTGAATCGGAATACCTGAAGCGTGACAGCAAACTCAAGCTCAGTTGCAATTGTCGTTGCAACTCAAGCTCTCCCATCGACTGTTTTGGCGTCTCCAGCAAAACAGAGGCCAGCAAGCTGATTGGTGTTACCGCTGCTGCCGCATTGATGCCACCCATTATGGCCTCGCCCAACTCTTCGATCACGTCATTGATCCAGACGGGTCGCTCCGCGTCGTTCGCCAGATTCTCCCGCCAACCGGGTCTGCGCGCATCAAGCATCGAGTCGAGTGGAATTGGTTGGCCAATATTTACATAGACTTTGCCGAAATTTTCGCGCAACGATTTGACCGAGCGAATCAGTCCAATCAATGTTTCCTTTTTCTTTGTTGCGCCGCCAAGCTCACTGATGAATGAATCGCCCTCGATCAGTTTTTCGTAACCAAGATAGACTGGTACAAAAACAACGGGGAGACGCGGCTCCTGCACATATGAACTGACTGTCATGGCCAGCATGCCGGCCTTCGGCGCCAACAGGCGGCCGGTGCGACTGCGGCCGCCTTCAACGAAATATTCGATCGAGTGGCCACGCACAAGGATTTGTCGTAAATATGCGTTGAACACCGCCGCGTAAAGGCGGTTCCCTTTAAACGTACGACGCAGGAAGAAAGCACCACAACGCCGCAGAACGGGACCGATTACCGGCATGTTGAGGTTAATACCGGCAGCAACATGCGGCAGACTTAAGCCCTGATTGTAAACAATGTAATTCAGGAGCAGGTAGTCGATATGGCTCCTGTGACAAGGCACGTAGACGATCTCGCTGTCGCGCGCAATCTGATGCAATCGATCGACGTGACCAAGCTCGATGCCATCGTAGATCCGATTCCACACCCAACCGAGAAATCGCTCCAAAACCCTTACTGTCGGATAAGAAATATGGGCTGCTATTTCCTGCGCATATTTGAGCGCCTTCTGCGTCGATTGCCCAAGCTTTGCGCTGGAGTCGCCTGCATCGGCATTTATTGCCGCACGCACACTTGGATCCGCCAATACGTGATTAAGCAATGTACGCTGATGCGACAAGTCGGGGCCAACGGTTGCAACTCGCCGCTGCCGAAAATGGACCCGCAGAATCCTCGACACCTTACGAAAGGCAACCTCTGACTCCAATCCTTCCTGCACGATTGAGCTCAGGGTTAGTGGATCGCTATACCGTAATAATGTGTTGCGACCCTGAAAAACGGTTGTTAGCAGCTTGCGAGTGCGACCGGCAACGTCCCAGTTTTCCGTAAATAACAGCCGCAACCAGGAGTGTTCCTTTTGTGGCGATCGCCCCCAATAAATCGCGACCGGCACCAGCAGCAGTTCTTTGCCGCCGGCAGCGATACTGGCTTCGACCAGCCGCTTCAAACGCGTTGATCCATGAGCGCTGGCGCGACGAAAAATCAAGCCGCGCTTTCTGCGCAAAACAACAATGCGTCGCCTTTCATTGTCAGCGCCGAATTGCAGCGAATCCGTGGGTGACGGCAAGCCGTGGATTTGGCACAGGCGCTCGAGCGCAAGCGTATCCGTCAGCCCACCGGTTTCCAGTACATAACAAACGGGCGCATCTGTGCCAGCGAGAAGGTCAGCGGGTGCCTCTGGCTGCACGGTCGGGCGCGCCCAGGTAGCGAAAACCTTGCCTGCCAGCCAATACCAGGGGCGAAATAACAGTCGGGCAATATTCATTGGAGGCCAATCTTACAGGTTTCCGGGGCGTCGCAAACCATTGCAATTTGCGAATTTCTTGCTAATGCTGCAGCCATGGCAAACTCGTCGACCGACACTAGATGCTGGCTGATCGCAGATATCGGGGCGACAACCAGTCGTTGTGCGATTTTGCACATTCCCGGGGGCAATATCACCGAACCCCGGGTCTATAACAATAACGACTTTTCCGGTCTCGCCGAGTTGCTTGCGGGTTTTCTTGTCACATCGGGCGACACACCGCACTCTTGCGCGCTGGCGGTGGCCGCGCCGGTGCTTGGGAACGATGTTCGGATGATCAATCGCGACTGGCGCTTTAACAGCGTAGATCTCGGTCACCAACTTGGTATTGCAGACGTGCGAATCCTGAATGACTTTCATGCCATCGCGTTTGCGCTGCCGGCGCTCGATGACAGCTGCCGGTTTGAAATTGGTCAGGTAATGCAACATCGCGACGGAAATATTGCGGTACTCGGACCGGGCAGCGGGCTCGGTATGGCGGCATGGATAGGTGCAGGTCAAAATGGTGCTGCGATGTGTGGTGAAGGCGGTCACATCACTGTCGCAGCTCGCAATAACGACGAAAATGCAATCATCGAAAAAATTCGTGGGCGTTATGGACACTGCTCTGCGGAGCGCATTCTTTCTGGTCCCGGGCTGATCGCGTTGCATCACGCAATGCACGACATCGCAGTGGCGACGCCCGAGGAGATAACGAGTAATGCGGACGACGCAGATTGCGCTGCGACCCTGCGCCAGTTTTTTTCTTTTCTTGGCAGCGTTGCTGCAGATCTCGCGCTGATTACAGGCTCGTTCGGTGGGGTCTATATTGCAGGTGGCATTGTTCCGGCGTGTATTGAGCAGCTCATGGTGTCGGAATTCAGGTCGCGGTTTGAGGATAAGAATCGTTATCGGGAGTATATGCAGGCGATACCGACGTATGTCATCACAGATCCGTATCCGGGGCTTAGGGGATTGTCGGCGTATGTCGCGCGGCAGAGCATTCGCGGCTAAAGCCGCTCCCACAGTCCGCAGTAATCTGTGGGGTTAGTTTAAGCTGTGGGAGCGGCTTTAGCCGCGAATTGACCAAACTACGGTTTCTTTTTGGAATTCCCCTCAGCTTCATCCAACGCCGCATCCATACGATCTTTATGCTCGAAGCTTAGATCTTCAACCTGGCGGGCTTTGTCCATCTGCGCGTTATAACCGGCGGCGATTTCCGTGCCGACGGTTTCCTCACGTTCACCCGATTCTCCGGAGCCGCAGCCAGCGAAGGCCAGCAACAGAACGAGTAAGAACAACATTTTCATGACAATCTCCAATATCAGTCACTGTTGAGATTGTGAATGAACCCTTGCAGATAGTATGTGATCTCGTCGAGATTTGCGGTCAGGCGATGGTCACCGTCAACCAGGTGTAGCGTCGCGTTGCACGCCTTTGCGAATTTAATGCTGTTCTCTACCGGCACGATGTCGTCATCCCAGCCGTGCACGATGGTGATTGGAATGGCCGGTGCGGGTGGTGTCAAATGCTCATAACCCTCCATGTAGAAGGCGGGTGCCAGCACGAACAAACCAACCGCTTTTACTCTTGCCGCTGCTGCCGTAGCAACGTGGCCACCCATACTTGAGCCCACCAGCACCAGCGGCTCTGTTACTCCATCGCAACAGGCCACAAGCTTTTCAACGCGCTCTGTCGGGTCCGCGATACCCTGGTAATCGATACTTTCAGCCCGGCAACCGAGTTCACGCACCACTTCGGCCATCACCTTTATCTTCGTTCCCCACGGACCGCTTTCCTGTCCGTGTGAAAAATAGACTGCCGGCACCGTCATACGATGATGCCTTCCCCGTCATGACACAGGTCTTCAATCTTTCTGGTCAGCAACCAATCACGATCCTGACCCCAGATTACTACGTCACCGATCAGGAACGATGGCACACCCCAAAGCCCTGCTTCGGTCAGTGCATCCCGGTTCTCCTTGGCCCAGGCTCGCCACTCTTCCTTTTTCAGCGCTTCTTTCAGGTCGGGCCAGAACAAGCCACTGCGATCAGCTACGATCTCCATGCCTTCATCGGTGGCTACATCGATTGCCTCGGCAAAAATCGCCTGGCCGGCTGCCAGCAGGTAGTCCCGCTCGCGACCCTCACTTTTCGCATAATAAAAAGCGGCGATACAACGTTCAGCGCCGTCTCCTACGGCATCCGCTACTTTGCCAAACGGAACTTCAAGATGTTCTGCCTCCCGATTCGCATCCTTAACGATGTACAGAAGTTTCGCTTTAGGCACCTTTAACCCGCGCATCACCATCGGCAATACCGGTTTCACTTCCAGCTTGAGTCCGAATGCGTCGGCAATCTCATAGGTGCGTGCGAGTGCAAGGTAGGCATACGGGCTGCGAAACGAATAATACATTTCGAGCGGCGGCAAACTTGCTGCTTTCACCGGCTGCGTTACGGGCAATTTCAATTGCATAGCCTGCTGCAATGAGGCCAGCTCGGGAATTGCTTCTTTGAAGCGATTCAAACCCTGCTGATCGAATCTTTCAATCAGGTAGTGCAGCCGATCAACGCCCCAGTACCATTCGCCCGCATAATGCATCGTCGCGCAATTGTAATGACCCATTTTGCGCAGCAACAACTGGTTCTGACCGATCAACACATTGGTTTCGGACAGTTCCGCCTGTGCTCGCCCGACAATGCGCGCAACACCTTCCGGATCACCTCGCCAGTACGCGCTGAGTGCTTTTATGAAAGTCTCGGAAAAATCTTTTTCATCATGTTCTTCGCCGAGAAAATCCAGCAGCGCTCGCCGGTATTCGACCGCCGGAGTGCTGCCAACATCGAGAAACGGGACACCGAATTCATTGGCCAAAGCAGCGCAATCTGCCATCGCATAATCGGCGAGCATGCCTGGTTGTGGCATATAGTCACCGCTCAGTGCCTGGCAAAGGTAAAAGCGAAACTCGACCTTTTTATAGCGCGCAATTACGTGTTCCAGGTAGTAACTCAACAAATAGGAATAGGGATCATCGAGCTGCAGAAAAACTGAGACGACGCGCTTTTTGAACGTCAGTTTTCTGCGCAACTCTGTTAATGAACGGCGCAATGTGATGAAGCGCCCGTCAAGAATGACCTGCACGTACAGTGAAAGCAGTTTTCGTTTCATTTATTGCTCGTCCCAGGCGTCACTTGGCTTCCACAGAAGCTCATCAAGATCGGGTTGCCAGCGGTATTTTTTCATATCGACGCGACCTTTGAGGATGGCGACATCTTCCATCATAAGCCGTTTCGCCTGCTCATTAAACGCATCACTACCGTGATCGAACGCGATCTTGCCGGATGCGGTGACGACGCGAAACCATGGCACATCATGGCCGCGCGGCAAATGCCGAAGTGCGTAGCCGACCTGGCGCGCACCACGTCGAATGCCGGCAATTTCCGCTAATTGCCCATAACTTGCGACAGATCCTGCTGGAATATCACGAATCGTGCTCCAGATGCGTTCATTGCGCTTTTGGGTGCTGGTTTTCATCGGTCTGCGATCCGCATCATACCAATTTACACTTAAAAATCATATGCATAGAGAAGATCTCAGGCAACAACTGCGAAATTAGCACTCTTGTCCCGCGCAATAAAAAAATGCTCCGCTGACTTTCAAATTCTGCTCAGCTAATACCCAACCGCGACTGAATTTCCCCTTTCGCTTGTTGCAACACCGTGTCCCGGTCAAGACTATCCAGAATTTCTCTTACTACCTGTTTTGGCCCGCCCTCACCCCAGGACTTTCCTTTGGACAGGTAGTCTGCGGCAATCTGGCCAACAACGTAGGTACTGTAATAGGCGATCGTCCCCTGCGCGCCTGCGGTGACAATTGTAGATAGACCGGCCGTACCTACTTTGAGCGCGCTTGATACAAAATGTAGCGCCCAAACCGTGCCCATTAATGCTGCGGCTTCGGCGATGATGACGCTGACGAGTGAGCCTGCTTCGCGCCGGCTGATCGGCAGGTCGTAGACTTTTGAAAGATGCATGACCATACCGACATCGATAAAGGCTGCAGCTAATAAATCGGCGACCGGAATCGGGTTGAAGGCGACCGCCACGCCTTTCGCCACGCAGTATGTCCTGACCAGTTTGTCGCCAATTTCGCGCCGCGCGTTGAGGATGCGAATGCCAACCTGATCGCTGAGGTCTGCCGCAAACAGACTCGCATTTAGCGCTGCGAGTGTTTTTCCTTCGGTTTCGAAAATATCCCAGAGACGCAGGCGCAGTTCGTCGATATCAGAATCACGCGTGCGGGTAGACACTGTCTCGCCACCCTCATTGTCGAATTCGACGACCTGTTGCGGGCGAGGTTGTGCAGCCACTGGCAAAACGTCATCCGAATCAACCAACCCGACCGTTTTTTCCCTGACAGACTGCAATAGCGCGTCCAATTCGTCCTGCGTGTAAAGGTCGGATTTATTGAGTGCCACGACAACCGGCCTGCCTTGCTCCAGCAAGGTACGCAGTGACTGCAATTCGCTATCGGTGATGTCACCATCAACCACAAATATAACCAGGTCAGACCGATGCGCGACCTCTTTCGCCATCGCCTCACGATCTTCTCCACCGGCTTCATCAAGGCCAGGTGTGTCGATCAGATAAACACCCGCCGCTTCTACCTCTGACCACTGTTCCATCGTGGTTTTTCGCGTCTCACCGTGCAGGGGACTGACGGCGAATTTTTGTTCACCAATCAATGCATTCAGAAGTGATGACTTGCCGGTGCTGACACGCCCGAACACGGCAATATGCAGATGCCCATGTTGCAGTTTCTCTAACATCGCCTGCACAGCTTCATAGTCGTGCGCAAGGGATTCGCGGACGCCGCTCGGCAAGCGCGAATCTTCAATGAGGTCTTTGAGGCTTTCACGGGCGAGGTCGAGGTGCGCGGAACCGCCATCGGCATTTGCTTCAGTCGGTTTTTTTGTCCTTGCCCACGGCCATTTTGGCAACTTGTCTAACACCCGCTTCAATATGCTCACTGATTCCGTCCTCAAATTCTTTCGCGGCTGTTGCAGGGTCGAGTGCGCCATGCTTTGTCAGTGTCAGCACCAGACTTCTGCCGAGCGCATCAAAGATAAGGCCATAGGCTACAGCAT
Organism: uncultured Woeseiaceae bacterium; assembly: GCA_964403695.1. Taxonomy (GTDB): domain Bacteria; phylum Pseudomonadota; class Gammaproteobacteria; order Steroidobacterales; family Woeseiaceae; genus SZUA-117. The sequence continues at coordinate 13,206 of CAYOHF010000033.1, forward strand.
GCACGAGGCCTCCGGCGACTGTACCAATACCAGGAAACGCCTTAAGGCCATTACCGGCGACGGCAAGACTCAGCGGTAGCGCCTTGCCTGCCCGGCTCTGACTTAGCGTCAAGAATTCTTCTACATCCAGGTCGCGAGGCGCCACGTCGAATAGCTTGCAAAGCTCACGTGTCATCGCGGTGCCGATGTAACCCTGAATGATGATATCGCTGCCCGGGCTCACTGCCGCCAGTGCACCAACTACCGCCTTGCCGGTTGAATTGCGAATCACCTGTTCCGCGCGTTGCTGACGATACTCGCCCTCCGCTGCAGCCAGCTTGTCCGCAGTCAGGCGAAATACTGCCCGGTCGCGGCGGGCGTCCAGTGAGGCGAAATCTTCTTCAAGCAAACGATTGATCGCGACAACCAGTACGCCGATGTCTGCCGGGCGCTTACGACGACTGCTGGTCTCGCTCCCATCCGCTTGTCGTTCGACCACGTCTACTTCACCGCCCGCACTCACCGCGACAACCTGGTTGAGAGCAATGTCGCCGCCGAGGTCATTCAAATGATCCAGCAAGCGCTCCATCAACATAGCCTGTTCTTGCCGATCGTAGCGGTCCGACTTATTCATCACCAGAACGATGGGTTTCCCAAGTGCCAGTAGCCACTTAACCGCAGCGCTCTGTGCTCGTGTCAGGTCACCATCACAAACGAAAATAACGACCTGCGCGCGCTGTGCTTCCTGTTCGGCGACATGGTCGAGTTCGCTTTCAAGCCCACCCGTTCCTGGAACATCCGTGAGCAAAATCATCGTGCCTTTATCGTCACGCCATCGGTAATGCCGAATATCGATTGTTGACCCACCGACCGGTGTTATAGCGACATCCGCATCGGGAATCAGCGTTTTGATCAGCGAGCTTTTGCCAGTGCTTATTTCACCGAAGAAACACAAGTGGACGGAACCTGACCTTTGGCGTGCGGCCAGTTCCTGCAACTCGGCCTGAGCGCCGGCTACGTCTACGCCGGACTTCTCCGCCTCGCGCATGCGTTCTTCGATATCGGCCTTTTTGAGTTTTTGCGGTGGGTTTGTGCTCGACTGAACTTTGCGGCGCACAACGAGGCGCATAACCAACCAGATCGCAGCGACGACCAGCGCCGCCATGACGGCCATATAGCCATATAGAACAATACGCGGGCCCTGGACGAGACGGTCCCATACGTTTAGCGCGGACTCCGTAACAAACAGCATCGCGGCAATGGCGATAACGAATATCAGGAATATAATGAGCCCGACTGCGAGCCTGATGAATCGATCCAGCTTCATGTTCGAGAGACTGCCCGAAATGCGCGGATAGTGAAAGTTCAGAGACTGCAGCTGCATAACACCAACTTCTCCAGGAGACCCCGAAAATGCCCGTCCAGCCGATTGCCAAATCACGAATCCTGACTATTTCTTTGCTCATCTCCCTGATGGCGCTTTCAGCTTGTGCCGAAAAAGAATCATCCGACTTCGCGACACTGGTCATCACCGATGCACGGGTTTGGACGGGTGACAGGGAGAAACCCTGGGCCGAGGCAGTCGCCAGCCGCGACGGCCGAATTATCGCAGTTGGCGCGAATACAGAAATCGCAAAACTGGTAGGCGATGCCACAGAAGTGATCTCTGTGCCCGGCAGCATGCTGGCACCCGGATTTATCGATACGCATGTGCATTTTATCGACGGTGGCGCCGGGTTGTCGTCAGTACAGCTTCGCGACGCTGCGACACCTGAGATATTTACAAAACGCATAGCGGAACATGCGACTACGATGAAACCCGGAGACTGGATTTTGCAAGGCGGCTGGGATCACGAGAACTGGGGTGGCGAGTTGCCGAATCGTGACTGGATCGATGCCGTGACGCCGGACAATCCGGTCTGGATACAGCGCCTGGATGGCCATATGGCGCTCGCAAATTCGCTGGCACTTGCACAGGCCGGCGTCGATGCTGATACGCCTGATATCGAAGGCGGCACAATTGTTCGCGATACAGATGGACGTCCGACGGGCGTATTGAAAGACAACGCAATGATGCCGGTATTTGCTGCCATCCCGGACCCGTCCAAGGCCCAACTTGACAGGGAAGCCGCGGCAGCGATGCAGCATGTTGCCACCCATGGCGTGACATCCGTGCACGACATGGCAGAATTCTCGAGCCTTGCAACCTATCGTCGCGCTCTAGCCGCTGGCAAACTGACGACGCGTATGTATTCAGTAGTGCCGCTATCGCAGTGGGAAGACCTGCGCGACGATATTGCAAAAAATGGCCGCGGCGATGAATGGTTGCGTAGCGGTGGATTGAAGGGATTCATGGATGGTTCGCTTGGCTCACACACAGCTGCATTTCTGGAACCCTTTACAGATGCACCGGACGACAGCGGTTTTCTGATCAGCGACCTTGATGAGATGCGTCAGTGGATTGTGGCAGCGGACGCGGCTGGTTTGCACGTCATGGTGCATGCTATCGGTGATAGTGCGATTCGTGACTTGCTCGACCTTTATCTCGACGCTGAAGAAGCAAACGGTAAGCGCGACCGTCGTTTTCGTATAGAGCACGCACAGCATATTCATCCGGACGACATTGAACGCTTCGCGGTACAAAACGTGGTCGCTGCCATGCAGCCTTACCATGCTATTGACGATGGCCGTTGGGCAGAAAAAATCATTGGCGCAGAACGCGCGAAGACAACTTATGCCTTTAGATCGCTGATCGATAGTGGCAGTCACGTGGCATTCGGCAGCGATTGGAGTGTCGCACCGCCAACTCCACTGGAGGGCATTTATGCCGCCGTAACCAGGCGCACGCTGGATGGTGCAAACCCCGATGGCTGGGTGCCGGAGCAAAAAGTGACCGTTGAACAGGCGCTGCATGGGTACACGACCGAGGCGGCGTATGCGTCATTTGAGGAGGACATAAAAGGCAAATTGATGCCCGGAATGCTTGCCGACTTTGTGCTGCTTGATCGTGACCTGACAGCGATTGCCCCGGAGACGATTCGTGATGCAAAAGTGCTCAAAACCATCGTTGGTGGCAATGTCATTTTTTCGGCGGATTTGTAAAGAAGCTACAAGAGCGCTGTCTTGCCTCGCCAGTTCTTGGGATAATTGCTGCTTCTGGCGACCGCAACTGGCGACAAAGTGTTACAAAAATTAAGATACAAGCCTTTGTTTTTGATGGTGTTATTGGCATTATCGATGATGGCTGCCAGCGGCTGCACGCATTCCGCGATTTCGCCTGAAACTACGGATTTAGCAATCCCGCCGGCATGGTTGCGCGGCGGCGATGCCGGCAGCGCCAGCTTCAATTGGTTGGCAAATTTTGACGATCCGCAGATTACCTCACTGGTAGAGGAAGCAGTTGCGAGCAATTACGTGCTTGCGCAGGAACGCGCGCGCCTTTACCAGGCCGAACAGACGGTCGTTATAACGAGGGCGAATCGATTTCCGACGCTGGATGTTTCCCTCGATGCTTCACGGCGTGGCTTTGATGACAGCACGGGAGCGAGCGTCATTACTGAGACAATTGGCGCGTCAGTTGACGCTCGCTGGGAAGTAGACTTGTGGGGAAAACTGAACCACGAGCAACAGGCGGCACAACTGGCAATGGAGGCGCAACGGGCCAGGCTGCAATCTGTTGAACGCAATCTTGCGGCTGCAACGACCGGCTCGTTTTTCGACGTCATGGAAGCGAAGCAATTGCTCGAAGTTGCACAACGTCGACTCGACAATGCTATCCAGAGCCACGACATTGTAAGCAGTGGCTATCGCCAGGGGATCAACGACGCACTCGATCTGTATCTCGCCAGGAACCAGGTGGATCGACAGCAAGCGAATCTGGCACAACAGGAGCAGGTTGTGATCGAGGCGATCGCCGTTCTGCAATTGTCACTGGCGCGTTATCCCGATGGCCACATGGAAATTCAGCGAACCTTACCGGTCATTGAAGAACCGATTCCGGCCGGCCTGCCATCCGAATTATTAATGCGCAGAACCGATGTGCAGGAAGCCTGGTTGAATCTTTTGGCGTCGGACGCCAGCCTCGCGGCGGCACACAAAGCGCGCTTCCCGAGCCTGTCACTGGTCGGCAGCGGTGGCGCAACATCCGTGGAGTTTGCAGATTTGCTCGACGGTAGCAGCGCTGTCTGGTCTATAACGGGCGGGCTCACCCAACCGCTGTTCAATGCCGGCAGGCTGGAGGCTCTGGAAGAACAGGCTGCCGCGCGCGTACAACTGGCAGAGCAACAATACCTGGACCTCGTATTCCGCGCATTTGCTGACGTCGAAAATACGATTTCACGAACCACATCCTTACAGGAACGCTACAAATCTTTTCTCGATGCGGAATTAAATTCCGGCGCTGCACTTAGTCTGGCGCTGGAGCAATACCAGCGCGGACTGGTCACCTATACAACGGTGCTGGAATCGCAAAGACAAGCGTTTGATGCCGAAGTGACCGTTGTGCAACTCAGAAACCAGCTGCTGCAGAACCGCATAAACCTATACCTCGCACTTGGCGGCGAGTTTTCCACCGTCTACTGATACGGTGACAGGCTACCTATGAACGTAAAAACCAGAAAACTTGTACCCATCGGAATTATTGGTGGGCTGTTGTTGCTCGCTTTCTTCATCAGGATGAATCCGCCGCAGGCGCCACAACGTCCGGCTTTCTCAGGACCGACAATGGTTGTCGATGTTGTTCCTGTAGAGCGACAGAGCTACCAGGTGCACCTGCAAAGTTATGGCACAGTGCAGCCGCAAACTCAGTCTACATTGACTGCACAGGTCGGCGGCCAGATCGTGTCAGTTAATCCGAACGTACGCGGTGGCGGTTTCTTCGAAAAAGGCGATGTACTCGCCTCGATTGATGATCGTGACTATGTAGCGGACATGCAGATCGCAGAAGCTGTTTTAATGGATGCGCGACAATCGCTTGCGGAAGCTAAGGCCAGGAGTAACCAGGCCCGCGAAGACTGGGAGCGCCTGGGGAACGAAGGTGAGGCATCTGCGCTGGTACTTCGAGAACCACAGCTTGAAGCGGCAAAAGCGCGCATAAAGGCAGCGGAATCGACGTTGCGCAAAGCACAGCTTGAACTCGAGCGAACAGATATTGTGGCGCCGTTTGCCGGCCGCATTCTCAGGAAGTATGCCGACATCGGACAGGTCGTCGCAAAAAATTCATTGCTGGCCGATATCTATGCCACCGACTATGTCGAAATTCGCTTGCCCATCAGAAACCGCGACCTTCCGTTTATTGAGCTTCCCGAAATATATCGATATGAAGAGACGGCAGAGCACATAGGTGGCGTCAAGATACGCTCTGAGCTGGACGGGAGTGCCAAGTGGGATGCCCAGTTGGTGCGTACTGAAGGCGCCATTGACGAGTCCGCCCGACAACTGCATGTCATCGCACAGATTAACGATCCGTTCTCCATGCATCGCGAGGGACAGACACCGATCAAAATTGGCCAGTACGTTACGGCAGAACTTCGCGGAAAAATGGTTAGCAATGTGCTGGTGATTCCGAATGCAGCTATTTACCAGGGCAGCTATGTGTACATCGTACGCGATGGAATATTGCAGCGGCGCGATATAGAAATTGCCTGGCAGAATGACAGGGATGCCATCATCGCCGCCGGCCTTGAGCACGGCGATGCTCTTGTGACGACGGTACTCGGCCAGGTTACCTCCGGTATTCGTGTATCGATCGCCGGCGCAAACAATAACCAACGCAGACAAGCTGGCAAAGGCGGGCCCGACGAAACTGAGGGAGGGAGTAAATGATCTCCTGGTTTGCGAGAAACTCAGTTGCAGCAAACCTGCTGATGGCCACAATCATTCTTGGTGGATTTTCCGCAATCAACAACGGTGTACGTCTTGAAGTATTTCCGCCGTTCGATCTCGATACCATCAGCATATCCGTGCCGCTGCGCGGTGCAACTCCTGAAGATGTCGAGCTTGGTGTGGCCGTCCGTATTGAAGAAGCCGTGCAGGACCTGGAAGGCATCGATCGAATCATATCGCGGTCGGTGGAAGGTAACACGCGAGTGCAAATTGAAATCGACTCCGATTACGATCCGCGCGAGTTGCTCGACGATATCAAGAGTCGCGTTGACGCGATCAATACTTTTCCGGCAGATACGGAAAAACCGATCATTAGCCTCTCAGTGCGGCGCTTCGAAGTAATCAGTGTCGTCGTTGCCGGAGATTATGCTGAAGAGGAAATTCGGCGTTTTGCTGAACAGGTGCGCGATGAGTTGTTACGCATAGAAGGCATTACGCAAGCTGAACTTTCTTCTGTACGCCGTTACGAAATTGCCATCGAGGCGTCGCAGGATCGGCTGCGCGAATTTAATATCACGCTCGCCGATATTTCAGACGCTATTCGTAGTAGTTCAGTTGATTTGTCGGCCGGCAATGTTCGAACTGAAGGGGGCGACGTTCTAATTCGCTCCAAAGGCCAGGCTTATCGCCGCTCTGATTTTGCGGAGATCGTCGTCAAAACCAACCCGGATGGATCCATCGTCCGGGTTGGAGATGTTGCAAACGTGCAGGACGGTTTTCAGGAGGAGTCGGTTCGCACCAAATTTAATGGCAGACATGCTGCATTTGTCGACGTTTCGCGCACAGGCAGGCAAAGTGCCATTGAAACGGCTGACAAGGTCAAGAACTACATCGACTCACGGCAGGATAACCTGCCTGTCGGTATGCAGTTGAGTTACTGGGATGACGATTCCCAGATCCTCAAAAACCGGCTGGGGATTCTTGCCAGGAGTGCCGCACAAGGTGGCGTACTCGTAATATTGCTGCTCACACTATTTCTCCGACCCGCCATCGCATTCTGGGTTTTCCTCGGCATTCCGATCAGTTTTCTCGGCGCCTTCATCCTGATGAACTTCTTCGAGATCAGTCTCAACATGATGAGTGCATTTGGCTTCATCATCGTACTTGGCATCGTCGTCGATGATGCGATTGTGACGGGGGAGAATGTTTATAGACATATGCAGATCGGTGATAGCGGCCTGTCTGCCGCTATTAATGGCACCAAGGAAGTCGCCATCCCGGTAACTTTTGGAATTCTTACGACCATTGCCGCCTTCATGCCTCTCGTTTTTATCGAAGGACGATTGGGTACATGGTTCTCGCCGGTACCCATGGTGGTTATACCTGTTCTGATATTTTCCCTGGTTGAGTCCAAATTAATTTTGCCGGCACACCTTGCACATGTCCGACTACACCGGGACAAACCGCCTACTAAAGGCTTTTCTGCCTGGCAACGCCGCTTTGCTGACGGATTTGAGAAAAAAATTCAACAGATCTATCAACCGGCTTTGAGTTTCACGCTCAGACATCGTTATTCCACACTCGCATCGTTTACCGGCGTACTTATCGTTATGATTATGCTGGTTACCAGCGGTTGGACGCGGTTTGTATTTTTCCCGTCGGTGGAATCGGAAACAGCGACCGCCACACTGGTTATGCCGGTTGGCACACCATTTGAAGTTACCTCCAGGCACGCGGACAAAATGTTCGAGGCTGCGCAAGCGATGCGCGACAAGTATTCGAATGAAGCAGACGGCACTGGCATGATCACGAACATATTGTCGAGCGCCGGCTCCGGTGGTCGTAGTAACGGCTCGCACCTGGCGCGAGTGCGTTTCGAGACCGCGCCGCGCGAAACGCGAACCTCTGATTTGTCGGTCACCGAACTGATCAATGAATGGCGGCGTCTTGTCGGTCCGATTCCAGGAGCAGAATCCATTAATTTTCGCGCGACGTTTTTCAGGCCTGGAGAGCCGATCGACGTACAGTTCAGCGGCAATTCACTCGACGAACTCAATCTGGTCGGCGATGAGTTAAAAAAACAACTCGCCTCTTATCCTGGTGTATTCGAAATCGCGGATAGCCTGTCTGATGGCAAGGAAGAAGTACGCATCGAATTAAGCGCCCAGGGTCACCTCCTTGGCCTGACACGATCAGACATCGTGCGCCAGGTGGGGCAGGCATTCAAAGGACTGGAGGCACAGCGCATTCAACGGGGTCGTGACGATATCAGGGTGCTGGTGCGTTTCCCGATCGAAGAACGTGACACATTATCCTCCCTGAATGAAATGTTAATTACCGCCCCCAATGGTCGATTGATACCGCTGGCAAACGTGGCGACCTTTATCCCGGGCAAGGGGCCCTCGCAGATTACCCGCATTGATCGCTATCGTGTCCTCAATGTCACGGCTGATGTGGATAAGGACAATACCAACATGGTGGTTTTGCAAGCAGAGTTGCGCCAGTATATTGATGACATGCTGACCCGCTATCCAGGCATTACCTACGACATGGAGGGCGAACAACGTCAGCAACGCGAATCATTCGGCAGTTTGCAAAGTGCGATCGTCTTATTGCTGTTTGTTATTTACTGCCTGCTGGCTCTGCCACTTAAATCCTACGTGCAACCCCTGATCGTAATGTCGGTCATTCCGTTTGGCATTATCGGTGCGATCATCGGTCACTGGATCATGGGGCATCCGTTATCGTTCCTGAGCATACTTGGATTGATGGCGCTGCTGGGCGTTGTGATTAACGACAGCCTGGTGTTAGTCGATTACATCAATCAACAACACCGTGCCGGTGAACCGCTGCACGATGCGGTACGACGAGCGGGTGTTGCCCGTTTCAGACCGGTGATGCTGACTTCGCTGACCACGTTCTTTGGCTTGCTGCCGCTTTTATCGGAGAAAGCGTCCGCGGCACAGATATTGATTCCAATGGCTATATCTCTGGGCTTTGGCATCCTGTTCGCGACGGCAATTACGTTGATACTGATACCGACGAACGTGCTGATTGTCGATGACATCAAGCGCTATATGTCGGCTCGCGGAAAGGCGCTGAAGCACGCTATTACGGCTGACTAAATTCAAAACCGGGGTCGAACCGAGGTTTATCCGAAATAAACCTCGGTTCGACCCCGGTTTTTTTGGCTAGACCAGGAAGCCGAGATCGCGCACGGCGAAGTTATCGATATTCGGCGCAATGATATCCAGGTCCACATCCGGTACGCCGAACCAGTTCGCCAGCGTTGCCGCATACTGATCTGCAGAGGTCGTCGGGATAAGGCGACCGCCGCCGACATCGTCCGCGCCATCCAGCGCGAGACTGGGAAACGTTCCATAGATGTCGCGGCCAAGTACTGCGTCGCCTAATATAAGTTGATTGCCGCCCCACGCATGGTCTGTGCCATCACCATTAGACGTTAGCGTTCGACCGAAATCGGATTGTGTAAAGCTGGTAACACTATCGGCCATGCCGATTTCGACGGTCGCATTGTAGAACGCCGTCATCGCCTCGCTGATACCACCCAGTAGTCCGGGTTGGTTCTGTACCTGGTCATCATGCGAGTCAAAGCCACCGATGCCAACAAAAAAGACCTGGCGTTGCATCGCAAATGTATCTTTTACAGCGATAAGTCGCGCAACTGTTTGCAACTGATTGCCCAGTGGTGACTGCGGAAAAGCGGTATTGAGTATTGGGGCGCCGTCCAGCGCACTGTTGACGAGATCCGCTGTCGCGACTGCGCGTCGTTGCACGTCAGAGAAACCGCGCTCGTAAATTGTGTCGTAGTTGGCGTTGAGAACCCGCTCGAATGCGAGGCGCTGTTGATAAAAAATATCGTTCGGATCGCCCGAATTTGAGAAACCCTCGAACTCGAGAGGGCCGTTGCTACCTATTACGTAGGCAATCGTTTCCTCCGCTGATTGCAGTAGCGAGTTACCCGATAAAGAAACGTTGGTCGCGAGTTGCTGGTCAGCTACGCTGGTCCGAATCAGGTCGGCGAGCCGGCCGGCCCATCCGGTTTTACTCACGGTCGCGCCTTTCAACGAATTCCATTGATCCTGTTGATCGTTATGCGAAAAAAGTTGCGGCGGCAATGTAACCGAGCCGTTGACAATGTCTGTTTTTGTTGTCGGCTGGATGAGCGGCCCGATATTACTGATAATCGCCGCACTGCCGTTTTCAAACAGGCCTTGCAAACCGGGCATCGATGGGTGCAATCCATAATCTGTGCCATCTGCTGTCACTGGATTTATCGCGAGAAGATCCTGTTGCGCAATCGCCATGTTTTGCCGCGACGCGGCGTAGACGTTGTATTCGGCATTGCTTCGCGGGATGAGCATGTTGAACGAGTCATTACCGCCATGCAGGAATACGCAGACCAGCGCCTTGTAATCGGGGAAAGGTGCACTCGTACCTATCACCTGTGAAAACGCAGTACCTGGATAACTCGCGATAGTCGCCGTTGCCGCAGCACCTGTCGTTGTCAGGAATTCGCGTCGATTGAATTTTTTCATAACTAATCTCCCAATCTATCGCTGGTACGCGAATTCTGGTGACGAAACCACGAAGTAGATGGCCTCCGCAGTACGGTTCGCAGCGTCCGCCACGTCGATTCGATCAATCATGCCGGCCATTTCGGCCCTGAGAACATCTGACACCGTGCCGGCAAGAAGTTTGCCGACCACCATATTGATCAACGCGTCCGTGTCATCGGCGATGGCCATCTCCTCGCTGATATCGATAAAGACGTCGTCCGCTTCAAGGCCCTGGTTTGCTGAATTGAGGCCGAAGCAGGCAAGGAAAAAATAGTTGGTGACGAATGTGTTCTGGTACTCAGTAGCAATTTCCAGTTCCGGCGCAACAAAACTGCTATTGCGAATTTCCCCGGCTGGCGCGAAAAACGGGCTGAAGAAATTAAATACGTGTGATGCCTGCAATGGCCCCTGACCAAAGATGATATAGGACGCGAATAGCGGATATTTGCCACTGGCGGAACTTGCGTTATACGCCCGCCACAACTGTGTTAGCCGCAGCAGCGGTTCTTTAACCTTACCGTCTATTTCCATTGGCAAGTCCGGTCGCGCTTCGTCATCCATAAGAATCGCTTTGACGACAGCACCGAGATCACCGCGAATACCGGATCCGTTGTTGTCAAAAACGGCGCCAACCCGCTGAATGTATCCAGGTGAGGGATTGCTGGTCACGAGCCGTTGAATCAGGCGTATCGCGATGAATGGCCCAACATTCGGATGGTTGAATACATTATCAAGTGCAGCCGCCAAATCCTGGTTGCCCGACTGCCCGGCCGGCAAGGTGACGCCGTTAAGCAATAATTTTTCACCGCCATCATGAAAAGTCGGATACAGCTGCATCGGGATAGTCTGGTTCGCATCGTTCCGACGCGCCAGTGGGAAACTGGGTGCGCCGGCGTAATTCCAACCGGTGTAGACGTGTGCAAATCCTTCAATAACGGCCTGATTGTAAGTCGGTATGGGAAGGTTTCGCCCATCGAGCAGGTCGCTGCCATCTGCATTCAGCTCTACAAGGCCGATGGAAAACAGTTGCATTAGCTCACGCGCGAAATTTTCGTCCGGTCGAATGTTGAGTGCAGGATTCGGTTTTTCATTGCCAAGCATGCTGAGATAAACACCCATCGCCGGATGCAGCGTGACGCGCTGAATGAGTTCCCGATAATTGCCGAACGCATTTTCCGCCAGCAAGTCGTTGTAACTACCCAGTGAATACGGCGCATTTATCAAGGCACCAAGCTGCGACACAACCATGATTTCCGACAAAGCGAAGGCCACACGCTGGCGCAACTGGTCAGGCTGGTTAATCGCATTGCGGAACCAGATATCGACCCGGTCAACCTGCAGCTCGCCAAGATTCTGTGGGCGCGGCAGGCTTTGCAGGAAGGGAAGTTGCCGCGAGATCGGCATTTGCATCTGCTCGTCGATCCACGCCTCTATCCCAATATCGACAACATGCTCTGCTTCCACCTTTGTCGCACCGAAGGACGCCTGGTTCAGGAACTGGAATGCCTCGGCCATGATCACTGTGGGTGGTGGTGGTGGCGGTGGTGGCGGCGGTGGCGTTGAACCACTCGACGAGCCACCACAGGCCGACAGTGACAGCGTCACTATGGCTGTGGCGAATAACTGCTTAAGTCCTTTCATGGGCGTATCCATACTGTCCGTACACTGTGGCACGGTTACCTGAATCTAGGGTGAACCGCGCTTTCGGTCGTTGACCTGTGTCTGTAAACGCTAATTCTCTTGCAGGCCCTGCAGGTACTGCACCTGCTCATCCGTCAACAGATTTCGCAGCCGGATCAGCATTGTGACCTGCAACTGTTTGACCTTGTTTTCCGCCAACAGTGCAGCCTCTACATTTTCCATAACCTTGTCCTCGTCAATCGGCACTTCATCCAGATCCGCCAGCACCTTCATGTAGGCTTCACGCAGGTCCCACTCATGTTCAGCGACACTGCCCTGCACCTCTACAACGGCGGCTCTTATAGCGGTGAATTGCTCCTTATTCAGGTCCAATGCATCCTGGTTTTCGAGAATGATATTGGGCGCAAACAGCTTGCCTTTGAAAACATCCTTTTGTTGTCCGACACGCTGTGCCGCGGCAATGGAGGACAACAGAACCAGGCACAAACCCAGCAATGTCAGACTATTCTTTATTCCCTGTCTCATAGTAACGATCCTTCCTGACTATCGGTTGACTCCATCAGAAACGGAATGTCCTGATATATGTCAAATTGATGTTCCGGCATCAGCAAATCGCTCGGTGCCGACCACTGCGTTGAATTCATCAACGCATCCGCTATTAAAAATTCATCGGCCATTTCTGCTTCATTCGCAGACCAGATGCTGATGGCCGAAACAGCAAGCGCGATGGTGGCTGCAATGCCTGCGATTCCCGCATAACGCTTGCGTGAAAGTCTGTTTTGTCGTTCTGCTGCTGCCCAGACATCAGCAAACGCAGGTGGTTGTTCCGCATGCACAGTGGTCAGCGCGTCTTGCAGTTGCTGCTTGGTATTCATATCGCTCATTTAGATGACCCTTCTGTTCGCAGACCAGCCAATGCACCGGCCAGCGCTTTTTTTGCGCGATCGTAATGCACGCGACCCGCGCCAATACTTACTCCCATTACTGTCGACGCTGCTTCGATTGTCATGTCGCGGCAGAACACGAGTTCAGTAATGTCGCGTTGGCGCCGCGGCAACGACTCCACTGCCTGCCAGATGCGCCGCTGCTCGTGATGGTCTTCTTCTACGTGACGCGGCGCTTCGTCAGCGGGTGCAATTGCATAGGTCCTGACCAGCCGCATATGCACCGCCAGACGACGAAAACGGCTGCGTGCGAGGTTCTGCACGACACCAAATACAAATGTTTTAAGCGTCGACCTATTGTCGAATCGTGCCTTGCCACTTAAAACTTCGACGTATGCCTGTTGCATCAGGTCCTCTGCTGCTGACCGGTCAAAACCACAACGGGAGAGCGCCCAGCCAAACAACTGGCTGTGCAAGGCTTCCAGTGCCTTACGTGAAACCTGTGGATTATGTTCCAGCGCATCATGTTCCCTCATAATCTCTCCCTGGTCTTTGGTGGTGCACAAGGTAGATGCATATGACAGGACGTGCGGATTTTTTGGTTTTTACTTCCGGCTGGCCAATATTGCGATGATGAGTGCGAGGGCGAATGGCAGGATACGCTCGGCTACGTCACCCGGAGTATTTGGAAACCAGGAAATCAATACGGTAAGTGTGAAGCCTGCCAGCATCGCGGCCAAGGTGCCACGCGCTGATACTGATCGTCCAAGCAATCGCATTATCAGGATTGGACCGAATGCTGAACCTGCGGCGGACCAGGCGAAGAGCACCCTGGAAAAAATATCGGCACGCCAGACGAGCGCGAGAGTTGTTGCCATAATCAACACGATAACAACCGTAGTGCGGGTGCTGGCCAGCCCGGTATTTGATTTACTGCTAGCCAGGTTCCAGTCGTACGAGATAGCTGAAGCTGCAACCAGCAACTGGCTGTCGGCCGTTGACATGATTGCGGACAACACAGCTGCCAGCATGACACCCGCGACGACTGGCGGCAGCAATTCACCTGCTGCTTTGAACAGCACCTGCTCGGAGTCGCCAAGGTCAGCGAACAAAACACGTGTGCATAATCCAAGCAACAGCATTCCGCCGTAAACGAGCACGGCCCAGGCCAGCGCAATGACACGACCCTGGCGCAGGCTTGGTTCATCTTTTAAAGCCATGAATCGGTTAACGACGTGCGGTTGTCCCGGGTAACCGAGGCCTATGCCAAATAAGCCGAGTACGAAGAAGATTCCGCTTACGCTGGCAAGTGCGCTCGAACCCAACGGCGAGCCGGAATTTCCAATCGCATCGAGCCCGGCTGTCATCGGCCCCAGGCCGCCTACGGCAACCAATGCTGCCGCCGGCAAGACAATCGCCGCTATAACCATTAATCCGCCTTGAATGGAATCGGTGACACTGACGGCCCAAAATCCACCCAGTAACGTGTACACCAGCACGATGCCGGCACCAACGAAAATACTGGTCTGCTTCGATAGACCAAACACGGACTCGAATGCTTTGCCGGCAGCCTCGAATTGCGAGGCGATGTAAAAGACAAAACAGAAAACGATGATGCAGGCGGCTACGCGCAGGATTGTTTGCCGCATTGCACCGATGTTCGCTGGTGCGATTACCGCGCTAAGCGTGATCGCGTCCTCTTTCCTCGCCAGTCGCTGCAACCTGGGAGCAACCCACAACCAGTTCAGCAGAAAACCACCGACGGTAGCCGGGAATAGCCACAATGCCGGCAAGCCCCAAGCGTAGGCAGCGCCACTGACACCGAGTAGTGTCCATGCGGACGATGAACTTGCCGACGCACTAATCGCGGCAACCCATGGGCCGAGCCCCCTGCCTGCAAGGAAAAAGTCCTCAACACCCTTGTTGCGACCCCGCGCCCACAGGCCGACACCGATGAGTATCGCGTTATAGACAACCAGCGTTGCCAGTACGGCGCCGGTATTGCCCATTATTCATTCAGGCGGTTGTGTAGACGCAAGAGTAACTTGAGCTGCTCGTGATCAATTGCGCTGACGGTATTGCCACGATTACCGGTCATTTCACGGCCCGCGACTAACGCATTGGTGATGGCTTCCTCAACCGCCTGAATCGTCGCTATGAACAATGGATTCATATCTTCGTTTGAAAGCGTATCGAGGGACACACCTGCATTGGCCTGGTTTGCCTTTTCGTTGGCGGTAGAAAATGCAATAAATATATCGCCGGAGCCATTACCCGCGAAACTTCCGGTTCTCGACAAGCCCAGCGCCGCACGTCGCGCCAGGCGTTTCAACTGATGCGGCATCAGCGGTGCATCAGTTCCGACAACTATGATGATAGAACCGGTTTCTTCTACGGCAGGTTCATCATCTGAGTAAACCATGTTATCGCGCATTAATTTGCCGACAGGAACACCAGCCACCAGCAAGTGATCACGACTACCAAAGTTCGCCTGCACCAGGACACCAACCGTGTAATCGTCACCGGCCGCCTGCGTCACCCTGGACGATGTGCCGGTGCCACACTTGTACTCAAAGCAGACCATCGCTGTACCGCCGCCGACATTACCTTCGGCAACAGGCCCGCTCTTTGCAGAGTTAAGCGCGGCAAACGCATGTTCCGGCCTGACATGAAAACCATTGATGTCATTTAAATAGCCATCCCAGGTTTCAGCGACCACCGGCAATGACCACCAGTAGCCACTGGAATCGGCAGCACCGTGTTCAAAGCGCCACTTAATCACTCCCTCATGTACCGCACCGACGCTGTGCGTATTGGTAATCATGACCGGACCTTCAATAAAACCGGATTCCTCCACCCAGGTCGTGCCGGTCATTTCGCCGTTGCCGTTTAATGAAAACCAGCCGCCGAATACCGGCTGGTCATTGCTGCCGGCACCACGCGGCAGGATTGCGGTCACTCCGGTACGGGCTGCTTTGCCGCTCGGCAAATCCATAATTATCGACTCAAAGCCGACAGTCACACCTGCGATGTCCGTTATCGCGTTGAACGTTCCCGGCGTACCTTCGAACGGAACGCCGAGATCACGAGCGCGTGGGTCAGCTACTGCAAGTAGCGGGAACAACAATAGTATAAGCAGGCCGTTTCTCATTGGTCATATCCATGTTCAGTGGTTAGGGGGGCTCAGGTAATTTTTTTATTGAAAACACATAATAACCGGGATAGGCGTGTGACCACGCAGTTTTTCCGCTACCTTCCACAGTGTGAATAGCGACAAGTGGCAATTCTGGATCGACAGGGGCGGAACGTTTACAGATATCGTGGCGCTGCGCCCGGATGGCAGCCTGGGGACTGCCAAACTGTTATCCGACAACCCGGAGCAGTATTTGGACGCGGCTGCCGAAGGGATTCGTCGCTTCGTGGCAGAGGCGGATCGAATTGAAGCGATCAAAATGGGCACAACAGTGGCGACGAACGCGCTACTGGAAAGGGGCGGCACGCCGACTGTGCTCATTGTTACGCAAGGATTTCGCGATGCGCTCGCAATCGGCTATCAAAACCGGCCCGACATATTCGCACTGAACATTATAAAACCCGCACCGATTTATGAACGAGTTATCGAAGCAAGCGAGCGAGTCAGCGCAGCGGGTAAGACAATTAGACCGCTGGATGAAGACGATATCCGCAAATCGTTACAGGTATGCTTCGATGCCGGTCTCCGCTCCGCCGCTATCTGCCTGGTACATGGCTACCGTTATCCTGAAAACGAAAACCGCATTGGCGAGCTCGCGACGGAAATTGGTTTTACACAAGTATCTGTTTCTCACGACGTCGAATCGCTGATCAAGTTCGTCAGTCGTGGAGAGACAACGCTTGCCGATGCTTATCTAACGCCGGTGCTCAACAATTACATCGAAGGACTGCAGAGCGAACTCGCAAGTGTTGCTGTACCCGAACGCCTGCTTTTCATGCAGAGCAGTGGCGGGCTCACGCTCGCGGAAAATTTTCGCGGCAAGAACAGTGTTCTGTCTGGCCCTGCTGCCGGTGTTGTCGGTATGGTTGAAACTGCCTCGAAGGTCGGATATCCGCGGCTGATCGGTTTCGATATGGGCGGAACATCGACGGATGTTTCTGCGTGGAGCGGCGAATACGAGCGCAGCAACGATTCCGAGGTTGCCGGTGTGCGTCTGCGTGCACCGATGATGAAGATTCACACGATTGCTGCCGGTGGTGGATCGATTTTGCAGCACAAGGATGAGCGCTTCCAGGTCGGGCCGGAATCGGCCGGCGCAGACCCGGGACCTGCCTGCTATCGACGTGCAGGGCCGCTGACCGTCACCGATGCAAATGTTCTGCTTGGACGCATTGCAGTCGATTATTTTCCGAGTGTATTTGGCCCGAATGCGATGGAGCCACTGGATGCTGATGTCGTCAGGCGCGGGTTCGCCGAGCTGGCACATGAGGTTTCCGCGGAAACACCGGAAAAGGTTGCCGAAGGATTTCTCACAGTCGCTGTGGAAAGTATGGCCAACGCAATTCGCAAGATTACGATAGAGCGTGGCGAGGACGTTCGTGATTTCGTGTTGTGTTGTTTCGGCGGTGCCGGTGGACAGCATGCCTGCAAGGTTGCCGAAGTGCTTGGTATGAAGAAAATATGGTTGCATCCAATGGCTGGAGTCTTGTCGGCTTACGGCATGGGGCTTTCTGACATTCGGGTCGAAAAGCAACAGACGGCGGAAGTACCGTTCAACGAGAACGAACTGGAATTGCTGCGACCTGTAATAGCCAGTCTTCAACAAGGGTGTGATTCCTCGCTTGCCGCACAGAACGTTGCCGAACCAAGCCGTACGTTTCAGGTAAGCCTGGGGCTACGAATCAGTGGTTCGGATACTATTCTCGACGTCGCGTACGACAACGCCACAAATGTGGTCGCTTCATTCGCAGAGATTTATCGGAATCGTTTTGGCACCGAACCCGACCCTGGCCAATTGCTGATCGCGACATTGCGCGTCGAAGGCACAGGGACTGAGCAGGTTTTTTGCGATCCGACCATCGACAGCTCAGGCAGTACAGAAGCTGCGAATCATACGAGGATGTGGGTTGCAGATAGCTGGCGGGACGTCCCGATTTATGCTCGCGATGCGCTTTGCAGCGGAGCACTCATTGATGGTCCGGCGATCGTTGCCGAGACAAACGGCACAACGATAATTGACGCTGGCTGGTCAGGCTCGGTCAATAAGTATGGGCACCTGCTGCTTGAACAATCAGGCGAAGCGGTAAGCGCGCCTCACGAAACTGAAACAACACCTGACCCGGTTCGACTTGAGGTTTTCAACAGGCTATTTATGCACATCGCGGAGCAGATGGGCACGGTTCTGCAAAGCACGGCGCTTTCCGTAAACATTCGCGAGCGCCTCGATTTTTCCTGTGCGCTTTTCGACGCACAAGGCCGCCTGGTATCGAATGCGCCGCATATGCCGGTGCACCTTGGATCGATGGGTGAAAGTGTACGCAGCGTAATCGCAGCATGTGGCGAACAACTAGGTCCTGGAGACGCCATAATGCTTAATTCACCCTACAACGGCGGCACTCATCTCCCGGATATCACTGTTGTAACACCATGGTTTAGCGCCTCTGATACACCGATGTTTTTTCTTGCGTCAAGAGCGCACCACGCTGACATTGGCGGCATCACGCCAGGCTCGATGCCATCTGAAAGCCGGCACATTGATGAAGAAGGCGTTTTGATCGACAACTTCTGGCTGGTGCGCTCCGGAAAACTTCAGACGGAAGCCGTAATGCAGTTGTTCGCCGCGGCGAAGTACCCGGCGCGCAATCCACTGCAGAATATTGCCGACCTCAAAGCACAACTTGCTGCGAACCAGCAAGGTATACGTCAGCTTGAGAAAGCGATCGAACGATACGGCATGGCGACGGTACAGTCTTACCTCGGATTTGTACGTGAAAACGCAGCCACCAGCGTACGCCGCCTGATCGGTTCGCTGGAGAATGGCCAATTCGCATACGAACTTGATTCAGGCGAGTTCATCCGCGTTCGAATCGAAGTCGACCAGCAAAAGCAGGAAGCAAGCATCGATTTCGCCGGTACATCACCGCAATCGACTACCAATTTCAATGCGCCGGAGGCTGTAACGCGCGCCGCGGTGCTATATGTATTTCGCAGCCTGATCAGGGAAGAAATACCAATGAATGAAGGCTGTCTTGAACCACTCAGAATCAGGATTCCAAAAGGCAGCATGTTAAGCCCATCTTATCCGGCGGCTGTTGTTGCGGGCAACGTGGAGACCTCGCAGTGTGTCACCGACACCTTGTACGGCGCTTTAGGAGCGCTCGCGGCATCGCAAGGCACCATGAATAATTTCACTTTCGGCAATGACGCGGTGCAGTACTACGAAACCATTTGTGGTGGTGCTGGCGCCGGCCCCGGATTTGCAGGCGCAGATGCAGTGCACACGCACATGACTAACTCACGCATGACCGATGCGGAAGTGTTCGAACAAAATTTCCCGGTCATCGTTGAATCATTTGCCATCCGCAAGGGCTCCGGTGGCGCTGGCAAGTGGCGTGGCGGCAACGGCTCGGTGAGGAAACTTCAGTTTATCCAGCCAGTCGAGGCAGCGATCCTTTCGAATCACCGGCGTATTGCACCATTTGGCGTGGACGGCGGCGATGCTGGCAAGACGGGGGCCAACACCGTTATCCGCAGCAACGGAAAAACAGAAGAGCTATCCGGGACTGCGACGGTGAAGCTTGTGGCTGGTGACATGGTCGTTATTGAGACGCCAGGTGGTGGCGGATTTGGTGCAAAAGAATGAGAACATATTTGTTGTTGGAGTTGCGCCCATAGTGCCAATAGAGAAGTTGCATTTTGGCTGAGTATTCGCGGCTGAAGCCGCTCCCACAGA
>CAYOHF010000034.1:0-29829 GCA_964403695.1 uncultured Woeseiaceae bacterium
TGCTATACGTTGCGGGTCCTGCCACCGATGTTAAATGATAATTATCGAAACCTCATATAAATCAAGATATTCGGCTGCATCGCAATTTGTACTGTTGTGATTTCTACTCAGTGGATGTACATCAGCAGAGAATCCTATGAACGCTGAAGAACTCAATAACTTCGCCACCCGCTACACGGCCGCCTGGTGCAGCCAGAACGCCGCCAGTGTTGCGTCATTTTATTCTGAGTCTGGCTCACTGCAGATCAATGATGGTGACTCGTCAGTCGGCACAGATGCAATCACAATTGCAGCACAGGGATTCATGACGGCATTTCCGAATATGGTCGTGGAGATGAACGAAGTCACCTCAGAGGGAGATCATGTTATCTATCACTGGACGCTGATTGGCACTAACACAGGACCCGATGGCACCGGCAACGCTGTCAGGATCAACGGCTATGAGCAATGGACGATCAGCGCCGACAATCTGATCGCGGAGTCCAGGGGGAATTTTGATGTGGTCGAGTACCAGCGACAGCTCGAATTTGGAGTAGGCGACTCTGATAACCAGGTCGGTTGCAGCTTGAAACTACTATGAAACCGAAAATAGAGACCATCAAGGCCAGGAAACTGGTGGGTATTCGACAGCAAATGTCACTTGCTGAAAATCTGACGGCCCAACTTTGGCGGCGCTTTATGCCGCGGCGACACGAGGTAAAAAATCGCGCCACAAATGAATACATATCGATGCAGGTTTACTCTGCAACGGGTGGCCAGATATTTTCACCAGCGACGGTTTTCGAAAAGTGGGCGGTTGTAGAAGTACTGGCCGACAATTCCGCACCGGAGGGTATGGAAAGCTACACTTTGGCGGGCGGCCAATATGCGGTCTTTGTTCACAATGGCCCCGCGAGCGCGGCACCGAAAACTATGCAGCACATATTCGGTACCTGGCTTCCCGATTCGGGGCACGAACTGGACGATCGGGAGCATTTTGAAATATTGCCCGAAGGATATGATCCGCTGGATCAACGCGCGCGCGAGGAGGTCTGGATACCCATTCGATAGCGCCCGGAAAGCTATCGCGGCAAGATGCCGCTCCTACGGAATTGCGTAGGAGCGGCATCTTGCCGCGATAAGTGATGAAATTTGAGAAACAGATCAATTGACAGCCAAAATCCGCCTGGCAACCTATTCCAGACCCAATTCTGCAATGCCCTGTGAAAACACGATATCAACTGGAATGTTTGCTTTAGTCAGCCGATCGAGGTCAGCCTGCAACTGATCTCCGATTATGCCTTTTTCATTCGTCAGCTTGAGCGCGCCGTCGTAATCGCCGTCGCCCTGCAGAGTCAATAGCAATTCTGACAGCGATGCCATCGCATCCTGCATGCGATCGAAGTCGACACTGTATGTACCGCGCTCCGTATCGCGGACGAAAGCGCCCTTCTCCGCAAAAAAGTTGAAGCGCACCATGTTGGCCTTGCCGTGCGCGCTACTGGCGCCAAATCGAATCGAGCGAAATACGCCGGCCATGAAAGTAACATAGTTGTCCCGCAGGTCAATGTCACCAAGCTCTCCCGCCTCGTGCAAGCGCGTAATCATGTAAAGCCCGAGGATATCGGCTTTGCCTTCCTCCATGCTGGATGCCACTTCAAGCAACGCTTGACGTACGGTACCTTTGTCGGTGACTGTATTCTTAATACCCAGGCCATGTGCTACTTCGTGAAACATCGTGTTTGCGAAAAACGCATCAAACGTGACGTTGGCACGTTGCGATTCCTCGATCAAAATGCCTGAAATCGGGTCCATGATTTTTTCGAACTTAGCCTGCATTGCATTCTTGAGTTGCAAACGACGTGTTCCTTTCTGCAATTGCACCTGTTCGTCATTCGGCAGGTTAATCGCGATCGTTTTTGAGCCGGCATTACTATGCCCGGCGTAGTAGATAACGTCGTACGCATTCAGATCCGAATCCGTGCCCGGTGTTTCGGCTTTGTATGCGTCATCGACCGGCAGCCCACGTTGTAATTCGGGAAGGAACTGCGCGAACTTCGCCAACCGTTCACTCCACGCCTGATCCTTGATCAGCACGTAAGACTCATAGGCGGTGCGATAACCGAACAGCCGATCCTCGTAAGTCTCGATCGGACCAATGACCAGCTCAATTGGATTCGACTTGACGTCCATCCAGGCGAAATCACTTTCCTGAAAATCGTCAGTAACCAATGCGTCTGCCCGCAGCCGGAGATAGTTGGCAAAACCCTCGTGCTCTGCCAGCTCCGCCGCTTGCCGCAGCAAGTCGGCCGCATGTGCAAGCTCCTCTGCAAATTCGACGTGGTAGGGAACCAGCGTCAAATCGCCTTGTTCGTTGCGCCTGACGAACGAATAAAGATCCGCCTTGCCTGGCAGATCTGCCGCTTCGAATTCTTCTTTGGTCATATCGGCCGGGTAGAACCTGGCGCCCAGAGGCTTTTCACCAACCCCCGCCATGAACGGTGCCTCGTCATCCAGGCGATCCCAGGGACCGTAGTTCAACTCGGCAAATCGCCGCGTCTCGTCAACGCCAATACCGGCAAGCCACGGCTGAAAATCGTCGCCATAGGCCTGTCGCCAGAAAAGGTCATCCATGATTTGTGATGCCTCAATCATTAGCACCAGCATCTGTCGTTGCCCGTCACTTAGTGTGGATAGCTCTGCGTTCAGCGAGAACTCAGCATAGACGTCCGGCCGCGGTTCGCTGGTAGCCTGCTCGGATTCCTCAGCTACATTCGTCTCAATCGGCGCGCTCTGCTCCGCGGGACCCTCACAG
Source organism: uncultured Woeseiaceae bacterium (assembly GCA_964403695.1). Classification (GTDB taxonomy): domain Bacteria; phylum Pseudomonadota; class Gammaproteobacteria; order Steroidobacterales; family Woeseiaceae; genus SZUA-117. The sequence goes on from CAYOHF010000034.1 coordinate 2,795, forward strand.
CCGACAAGTACCAGCAGGATGCTGGCAATAACCAGGGTTATCAGTTTGCTCACTTTGGCGTCTCCACCGGATTAATCAGGCCGGCGATTATCGCACAGGTGCATGAGCTCTAGTCAGGCCCGTTGACAGCGGCCCGCAGGTTTCTAATGATGCGACTATGAATAAGTACTGGCGCTATATCGGCGGATTCTTGCTGCTCCTGATGGTGGTCGGCATTTTGCTGCCTTCGCGGACGCATATCGAGCGGGAAATCGAGATCGATGCCCACGCGGCGACCGTTTTTTCACTGTTGAACGACTTCCGGCAGATCAATCGCTGGTCGCGCTGGACAGAGGCAGACCCGAATGTGCGCGTTGAGATAAGCGGCCCACTGCGCGGCGTCGGCGCAAGTATGTCCTGGGACGGGCAAATCATCGGCCAGGGCAGACAAACCATTGCTGAAAGTGTGCCATTTGAGAAAATCAGCAGCACGCTGGGCGCAGGTGAGCAAGAGAGTGCGACAAGCAGCTACCAATTGGCAGAATCGACATCGGGCACGCTGGTTACCTGGATTTACGAACGCGAATTCGGTTTCAACCTTGCCGGTCGATACTTCAGTCTGATGCTTGATGGAATAGTCGGACCGGAACACGAGCGGGACCTGCAAAGCCTCAAAGAGCTTGCTGAAAATTTGCCAAAGGCGGACTTCAGTGAACTCGAGATCGAGCAGATTGTGGTCGAGGCGATGGACATCGCTTACTACCGCACCGCGAGTATTCCAGCAGCAGCTGCGATCTCGGAGGCGATGGGCCGGGCCTATTTCGAAGTATTAAGTTTTATAGACGAACAAGACCTTCAGGAAGCCGGCGCGCCTTTATCAATTACCCGTACTTTTAGCGGCTCCGAGCTTGTATTTGATGCGGGGATTCCGGTTCGCGGCGTTGACGACAATACGCCAAGGTCGGCGCAGTATGTGAAAATCGGTAGCACCTACGCCGGCCCGGTCGTCCGTGTTAAACATGTCGGTCCCTATCGTAACCTCGGCCGCACCCACGACAAGATCGCCGCCTACCTCGCGGCGATTGGTATCGAGCGAAATGGTGATGCCTGGGAATCGTATATCAGTGACCCTGCACGGACGAATGAGGACCGGCTTCTGACCTATGTGTACTATCCCATTCAGCAGGAATATTGAGTGGAATCGCAGCAAGATGCCGCTCCTACAGCCTGGCGTAGGAGCGGCATCTTGCCGCGATGGCCGAGCGTCGCGCTAGTGCGATTTTGACTTAATGAGAAACGGCGGTACCACGGCTTTCGCTGCCATACTCAGCGGCAATGAATCCTGTGCCAGGTCCTCATAACGGATTATGTCGCTATAAAGATCGAGCAATTTGCGGGCACAGGTGTCAGCTTCCGCGATCGACATCTTGCGCACCGTTGCCCGGATTCGACCTTCGCCGTTCAGCGGATCTACCTGGCTCATCTTGTGCCGGCAATCAGCAAATGTCTGTTTCAGGGCAATCGGCAAATCGTCATCGTCGATGATTGCCAGATTCTCTTCATACGCCTTTATAAGTCGTTGTTTTATATCACCATGACCGGCGAGAACCGATACGGCGGCGTATAACCGTTTGATGTGGTTGGACATTTCCACTCCAGGTTATTCTTATTATATTTGCCGCTTTTTTCCCCTCGGAGCGGCTTCGTACGCATTTTGAGTCAGCTACCTCCTGTAGCTTGCGGGGCAACCCCGCCTGAAGTCCTTTCTACTCGTTTGGTATCAACTACCTGCGTAACATTCTTATATCAGATTTTCGGAACCGTGCGCAACTTAATAACGGCCCGAAATCACGCCAGGCTGATTTCGATGCTCCATTGTTCATCATCCAGCGTGCGAGATTCCCGATAAAGTGGCTTTTCCTGGTCAACGGACCAGCCGGTCGCCAGCGTTTCGGCCATCAGGTAGTCGCGATACTGCGCAAGCGACGCCTCAACGCCCGTGGAGCCTGAGACACCAAGGACGATCCGGTCCGACACCTCCAGTCCGGCCTGCTTCCGTGCTTCCTGGACCGTGCGAATCAGCTCACGGGCGACTCCCTCGCGAACGAGTTCCTCGGTCAGGGTCGTATCGAGGGCCGTCAGGTAGCCACCATCCTCGCCACAGGCATAGCCCTCAGCAGAGCTTGTTTCGATGAGAACATCTTCCGCAGCCAGCGATATCTGTTCGCCCCCGACCTCGATTTCAAACCTGTCACCGCGTGCAACTGCGCCTGCAATCGCGGCACCATCAGCAATCTCCAGCGCCTTTTTCACCTGCGGAACGAGTTTGCCGTATTGCTTGCCAATCCGCGGCAGGTTGGGCTTGATCCGGTAACTCACCAGGCCGGCATCGCGCGCTATAAACTCGATCGACTTGACGTTGAGCTCTTCGAGTACCTGGCCCTTGTGATCGTCCAGCGCTTTTGCTGCCGCATCATCCGGCGCACGTACCAGGAGTCGTGACAGTGGTTGGCGTGTCCTGACGCCCGACTGGCTTCTTGCACCGCGTGCCAGACCGACAACCTTCTGCACGACGCCAATTTCGTACAACAACTGCTCGTCATCACGTGCAGGGTGAGCCTCCGGCCAGCGACTCATATGTACGCTGATTGGTGCATCCTTGTCGTTACTTCGCACCAGGTTCTGATAAATATTTTCGGCCAGGAATGGCACAAATGGCGCCATGAGTTTGTGCGCTTCAAGCAGGCATTCATACAGTGTGAGATATGCCGAGCGCTTGTCCTCCGGGTCGGTCGATTTCCAGAATCGTCGCCGATTGCGACGTACGTACCAGTTGCTGAGCTGATCGACAAATGATTCAAGCGCGTCACCTGCCGTCTTCGCATCGAACCTGTCCATCGCGTCAGTGCAGGTGCGGATTGTCTGGTTCAGGAGTGCCAGCGCCCAGCGGTCAATTTCCGGGCGATCTTCGAGAGGCATGTCCTTCGTGAGGTCGACGTCGTCGATACGGGCATAAAGAACAAAGAAACCGTAAGTGTTCCAGAATGTATTGATGAACGAACTGGCAACATCCTGAACGATCTCGACGGAAACACGTTTGAGTGCCTCGGGAGATAACCGTGCGAGAAAATACCAGCGCAGCGCGTCAGCACCAACAGTATCGAATACCTCATAGGGATCGACGGTGTTACCAACCGACTTGGACATCTTTTTGCCATCTTTATCGACGACCAGGTTCAGGCAAACGCAGTTCCTGTAAGCAACGCTGTCAGAAACGAGTGTCGAGATTGCGTGCAACGTATAAAACCAGCCGCGCGTTTGATCAATCGCTTCGCAAATAAAATCGGCCGGGAAATGGCTGGCGAACGTATCCTCGTTTTCGAATGGATAGTGCCACTGCGCATAGGACATCGCGCCCGAATCGAACCAGCAGTCGATTACCTCTGGAACGCGTGTGTAGGTTTTACCCTCTTTTTCGAAAGTAACGTTATCAACGGCCGGTCTGTGCAAATCGAGATCGCTTTGTGGCTGACCCGTTAACGATTCAAGTTCGTCGATCGAACCGACGCAGATGTAGTCGCCCTCGCCGTCCGTCCACACCGGCAGTGGCGTACCCCAGAACCTCTCGCGCGACAGTGCCCAGTCGACATTATTTTCCAGCCACTTGCCAAAACGACCATCGCGAATGTTCTCCGGAACCCAGCCAATGGTTTGATTGAGCTCGACCATCCGATCTTTGAAATCCGAAGTGCGGATGTACCAGGCGTTCTTGGCGTAGTAGATAATCGGGTCGCCGGTGCGCCAGCCGAACGGGTAACTATGCTTGATCCGCTCAGACCTGAACATCAGGCCGCGCTCTTTCAGGATCCTGATCAACGGTTTGTCGGCATCTTTGAAAAACATACCGGCTACCGGCTCTATCTCTGGCAGAAAATTGCCATCCTGCCCAACGGCATGCACGACCGGCAGGCCATTTGCCTGACCAAGCGCCAGATCGTCGACACCGTAAGCTGGCGCGGTATGTACGATGCCGGTGCCGGCCTCGGTATTAACAAAGTCAGCCGGCAAAACACGAAATGCATCGCCGTCGATCTGCAGATAATCAAACAGGCGCTCATATCGCATGCCGACCAGTTCCGCACCTTTGACGTTGCGAACAACTTTGTACTCCAGGTCACCCAGCACTTCTGCGAGCAATGCTTCTGCGAGGATCAGTGTTTCGTCTTCGGTTTCAACGTAGACGTAATCGATCTCTGGATGAACCGCCAGTAGCATATTAGCCGGCAACGTCCATGGCGTCGTTGTCCAGACCAGGAAGGACGTGTTTTCTTCTCCTTCTACTTTAAAGCGTACATAAACGGATGGGTCTTCAACATCCTTGTAACCCTGCGCCAGTTCATGTGAGGACAATGTCGCACCAATGCGCGGATCATAGGGCACGACCTTGTAGCCGCGGTAAATCAGTCCCTTGTCCCAGATTTTTTGCAACAGATTCCAGACACTTTCGATGTAGCTGTTGTTCAGCGTGTAATACGCTTCATCGAGATTTGCCCAGAAGCCCATCCGTTCTGTCATTTTTTCCCAGTCATCGATATATCGCATAACCGACTCACGACAACGGCGAGTGAATTCCTCGATGCCTACTTTTTCTTCGATTTCTTTCTTGTCAAAAATACCGAGTTCTTTTTCGATCTCATGCTCGACCGGCAGCCCGTGCGTATCCCAGCCGGCTTTGCGTGGCACGTGATAACCACGCATGGTTTTGTAGCGCGGATAGGCATCCTTGAAACTTCGCGCCAGCACGTGATGAATGCCCGGCTTGCCATTAGCGGTTGGCGGTCCTTCATTAAACGTGAATTGCGGCCGTCCCTCAGACTGCTTCAGCGTCTGCGCGAATACATCATGCTCACGCCAGAATTCCAGCACCTCATTCTCCAGTGCCGGCCCGTCATAGCGGCCTGATATCTCTTTAAAACTCATCGATCAATTCCTGCTAAAAAAACAAAGCCCCGGACGCCAGCTAAGGCGTCCGGGGCGAATTATTAAATCGCGGTACCACCCGGTTCACAGGGTTATTCACCTCTGCCTCATAGTGCCCTTTATCGGGGGCCAGCCGGCTGAGCCTAGTGGGCGAAAATTTCGCTGTTCGGTCGGCGACTCCGGGGTGATATCGGGCGGTTTTTGCTCCGGAGCTCACACCATCCTCCGGTCGCTTGAAACAAATGGATCCGCCTGTTTGTCCCCATCTTTGTCCTGATGGGGAAACTAGCTTCGAGCGCGGCAAAATACAAGGGAAATTGGAGGTGGAGATGAATTCTTGCAGTTGCTTGGCGGAAGCAATGTGGAGTCAATCATCCCTATTCGCGGCTGAAGCCGCTCCCACAGACTGCCACAATCTGTGGGAGCGGCTTCAGCCGCGAATGCCAAATTCGGCTCGCGGCAACATTTGGTTATGATGCAGGAAATGTAGCCAGTAAACGAGCTGGCTCCCGGCATGGCCGCAGAACGACCTCTAAGGCAACAACCAATGACCACCCCATTCCCGCAACCCAATATCGTCGATACCGGCGAGATCCGCATGGCAGTGCACGAACTTGGCGAAGGACCGCCGGTCATCCTCGTGCACGGCTTTCCCGAGCTGGCCTTCTCCTGGCGACATCAGTTACCGGCACTGGCTGCGGCTGGCTACCGCGCGATCGCCCCTGACATGCGCGGCTATGGCGGTACGGATAAACCCCGGGACGTGGCTGATTACACGATCCAGCACCTGATCGGGGACCTGACGGGGCTGATGGATGCATTATCGATTGAAAAAGCGGTTTTGGCAGGACACGACTGGGGAGCGATGCTCGTTTGGCAGATGTCTCTGCTCGCCCCGGAACGCATGGCCGGCCTGATCACTCTGAACATTCCACACATCCCGCGCCCGCCGATCAACCCGATTACCTATATGCGCCTGAAGCTCGGCAAGGATTTCTACATCGTCAATTTCCAGGACTCGGATGAAGCAGACCGGCGCTTTGCCGAAGACCCGCGACGCTTTATCGACACAATGATGCGCCGTCGGCAGGCTGTCAGCAGTCGCATCAGCAAAACACCGAAAAAACGCACGCCGCTAAGCCTGCTTGCAATGCTCGACCAGGAGAATCCCGCCGGCGATTCGTTGCTCACCGAGGATGAACTGGATTTTTATGCTGAAGCGTTTGCAGCGGGCGGTTTCACAGGACCTATAAACTGGTATCGCAACTGGAAGCACAACTGGAAAACGACCAAACGAATTTCACAGAAAGTTGACGTGCCCGCGTTATTTGTCGGTGCCACGGACGATCGCATTATCGGGCTAAAACAAATCGAGGCCCAGCGCTCTTACGTCGCCGATCTGGAAATACAGATGATAGAAGACTGTGGTCACTGGACACAGCAGGATAAACCAGCAGAGCTGAATGCGATTATGCTGGAGTGGCTTGCGCGCAGGTACCCGGCCAATTAGATATTGTTGATTTTGAATTGACTCGTGGGAGCGGCATCTTGCCGCGATTGTTTTCAATCGCGGCAAGATGCCGCTCCCACGACTGACTGTGTTTCCTGGCTAGTGCACGATTGGAGAGACAGGCTGGTCGCTCTCTTCACCAAACATCACCCGATCAAAAACGGTAACCAGGTTTTCTGTGCTTTGTGCGCCGACAACAAACAGCCGTTTGTTGATCAGGAAATCCGGCACACCGGTAACGCCGCTTTGCCTGACCTGGGCTTCCTGCGAGGCAACAATGCGACTCGACGTGTCGTCTTCCAGCGTTTTGTTTATGACAGGTGCTGTCAGGCCCGTGGACGCACCGATTTCGATGAGGACGTCGCGATCTGCGATATTCAATCCTTTTTCAAAAAACCCCTGCAGAATATTTTCCGCCAGCGCTGAGGTATCCGCGCCCTCGTCCTCGGCCAGCTGCATCAGGCGATGCGCGTTAAGCGTATTTGGCACCTGTGACATCTTGTCAAAACGAAAGTTTACGCCCTCAGCCTCGCCAGCCGCTGTCAGTGCTGCCAGTCCCGGTTCGAGCCGCTCCGGATCGCCAAATTTGATCGCCAGGTAGTCTGCAAACGGCATGCCCTCAACCGGCATGGTCGGATTGATCTGGAACGGATACCAGGTAACGAGACTCGGCCCACGCACTGCCGTCAATGCACTATCGAGGCGCTTCTTGCCGAGATAACACCAGGGGCAGATCAGATCGGCAATAACGTCCACTTGCAACGTCGCTGCAGGGTGGCCGTATTTGGTGGCCGTCGCTTTTGCTGTCTCAGGACTCATCATCGTCGTCAATAAGTTGGGCTATCCGCGAGCATTTCAAGTTGACTCTATTGTGCCATTCACAAGCTGAACAGAGGCTTACTGAATTGGAGTCCAACAAGGCCGAAAAGTTTTGCCCGATTATTACGCGTTTATCGATTTTAACGACATTTAGCCACATTTTCGCTCGAATTAGCGCCTAAAGCTGCTTCGATTTTCCGCCTATGACGGTTGCGCCGCGCATAAATGAGAGATATGCGGCAATTGATACGATCATGAAATTGATGATCTCGCTCGTCGTCACGCCGCCCCGGCCGGTTTCGATCATCTCATCGGTCACCAGGATCACGCGCACGCCCATATTGAGGATGAGCAGTGACAATGTCAGCAGGGACTCAAAGGTCCCGATCCAGGTACTCCAGCCGGGCCGCCACAGCATCAGCCCAAAACAGGCAAAGCAGAAAACATAATAAAAAGCCCGCCAGGCCGGCCAATCCTGCAGGAATGCTACGCGAACATTGATGTTCAGGAGATAGTCCAGTAACACGAACACGATGGTTGCTGCATAGTAATAGTTAAGCAGTTTTGCCGAAAAAGGCAGCGTAGATCTGGTCATATCCATGGCCTGTTTAATTAGATTAATCTCATTGCAATATTCTCCACCGTCGCCGGGTCTGTTAAACTGAGTCTAAGTCGCTGGAGAACACATTGCTTATTCGCAAGCCCACAGATATCCGACCATCCGAAATCACGAGTAAGGATAACTACCTTGATCGTCGCAAATTCATGCAATCGGCAGCACTTGCCGGTGGATCTATTCTTACAGGCGATGCCCTGGGTGCCATGCTGCCGAATGAACGAGGCGAAAAACTTTCCGGCGTTGTTAAAAGCGATTACAGCACTGACGAAGCACCTAACAGCTACGCCGACATCACAACCTACAACAATTATTATGAGTTTGGCGTGCGCAAAGATGATCCCGTGAACAATGCACAGGATTTCGAGCCACGGCCATGGTCAATCGCGGTGTCAGGTAGCGCCGAGATGACCGGCACTTTCAATCTTGAAGATTTCATCAAGCCATACACGCTCGAAGAGCGCATTTATCGCATGCGCTGCGTTGAGGCATGGTCGATGGTCATACCGTGGGTAGGCATCCCTCTGGCTGACGTCATCAAGCAATTACGACCGCTGTCCAGTGCAAAGTATGTCGTCTTCGAAACGCTGCTCGACAAAGAGAGAATGCCGGGGCAGCGCTCGCGATCGCTGCGCTGGCCCTACGTTGAAGGACTGACTATTGCTGAGGCTACCAACCCGCTGCCAATACTCGCAGTCGGTGTCTACGGCGAGGAATTACCGAACCAGAACGGGGCGCCTATTCGCCTGGTCGTGCCGTGGAAGTACGGCTTCAAGGGCATCAAGGGCATCGTCAAAATTCACTTCAGTGAACAGCAGCCGAGAACCAGTTGGGCCCTGGCCGCGTCGAACGAATATGGTTTTTATGCCAACGTGAACCCCGAAGTCAGCCACCCACGCTGGAGCCAAGCCAGGGAACGCCGCATTGGTTCGAGCGGGGGCGGCGGTTTGGCGAGCCTGTTCAATGCAGACAAACAGCCAACACTCATGTTTAACGGCTACGGCGAGCAGGTGGCACATTTGTATGATGGGCTGGATCTCAGAAAAAACTTTTAGTGCGGCTTGTTCATGGATGTCGTTCAGCAAATACGCTTTATCTGGAAACCGCTGGTATTCCTCACCTGTCTGATCCCGGCAGCGCTTGTGGTTGGCGATACACTCGGCATTACAGGGGCGCTGGGTGCCAACCCGATAGAGGAACTGCAGGACCGGTTCGGCAACTGGGCCTTAAGATTTATTATTCTTGCATTGACCGTAACGCCGCTGCGCCAGATTAGCGGCTGGAACTGGCTCAGCCGATTCCGTCGCATGCTTGGCCTGTTTGCATTTTTCTATGTGCTAATGCACTTCCTGACCTGGCTCGTACTCGACCAGGAGTTATTGCTCTCGGCCATCGCCGAAGATATTTTCAAACGTCCGTTTATTACTATCGGGTTTGGCGCATTCCTCATTTTGAGCGCCATGGCGGCGACTTCGACTGCCGGGATTCGCCGACGCCTGGGGCGACGCTGGCAAAAACTGCACAACGCGGTTTATGTCGCGGCGATTCTTGGTGTGTGGCACTACTGGTGGCAGGTCAAGCTGGATGCAAGTGATCCCGCCATCTACGCAATCATAGTGGCATTTTTGCTGGGATATCGCTGGTGGCGTTTCCGAAAAAAGCAGGCACTGCGCGCGTCTGATCTCGCGACCTGATCCAAGTATTTCGCACGACTTACCTATCTGCTACCGTGGTGCATGAAGGACCTGCATTGATAGGTGGTCGCCTGGGACTGGATAATGAATCGCGCTTTAATTTGTCTAATAATGATGTTCGTGTCAGCACCCGCTTTCGCAGGACTGTATGACGAACAACGTCTCAATACGCTGTACAAGAAAGAAATAAACGGTATCCGTGCATACGACGACGGCGAATACGATACCGCATTCAAATACCTGAGTGACACTGCAAGCAAAGGACTTAAGGATTCTCAATACCTTGTGTCCATCATGTTTATGCAGGGTCAGGGTACCAACAAATCAATTTTATTCGGGCTTGCCTGGCTTGGCGTGGCGGTAGAGTCTGGTAACGAGGATTGGCAGCGTACTTTCGACACGATGTATAAGGCACTAAACGAGGCGCAACGCACAATGGTTGATGAAAAAATTCGCGAATATGCCGAAAAATATGGATCAGCGCCGCAAGGCGTAACCTGTGCAAAACGCACGTCTGCCGGCAGTCGCAAAATTGAGTTGCGCTGCGCCAAAAACCAGGGCACCTATCCCGATTACGATATTGAGCTGGCGCTGACCCGCTAGCAGGAACTGAAATGGCCATAGCAGCCTGGAAACGCATAGAAAAGACACCTGGATATCAGCGAAAAAAGCGATTCTTCAAACGCCTCGTTGGCAAAGAGTTGCGACTGAAAAACGACATCGATGTCGCATCCATAAAGGACGGCGGTTGGTGGTTCACGCCGGAGGAATTGAATGAAAACAGCATTGTCTATTCGCTCGGCGTCGGCGATGAAATTGATTTCGATCTGTCGATAATTAATAAATATGGGGTAACGGTGCACGGCTTTGACCCAACGCCCAACTCAATCGATATGCTCGAGGGCACCGATCTGCCTGACCGGTTTCATTTTCACCCTTGGGCGGTGACTGCCCACGACGGCAGCCTGAAGTTTTACCCCCGCCTGAAAAAAGACGGCAGTAAATCTGATGTCATGTATACGATGATTGCAGAAGAGGAAACCATCGACGACGGCATCGAAGTGCCGGCGTATTGCTTGTCGACAATTGCCGAAAAGCTCGGGCATGAACGCATCGATCTGCTCAAGATGGATATAGAAGGCGCGGAGTACGAGGTACTGGATGGACTGCTGGCCTCACCGATCAAGCCGACCCAGTTACTGGTCGAATTCCATCACCGCTTCGCGGGTATCGGCCTGGAAAAAACCGCCGATGTCATAAAGCGACTTCGTGACGACGGATACCGAATATTCGCCGTTTCGGAAATTGGCCGTGAAGTGTCGTTTTTGCGAAAATGAGGAACAAAAATGCCTACGCAATCCGGAGTTTGGCGACTCACCGCAGTTATTCTTAGCTGTTTGCTGATCGCTGCCTGTTCCAATACTTCCGGGCGCTCCAGATCATCAGCCGCTGCACAATCCTGCCCGGCGCACCAGGTAATGGTTTGTGATGGCGGTACCGGTTCCAGTGTCAGCGACATGGCACCTCGCGACCCCGCGTTCTGCAGTTGTCGGCCAATGAGTCAAATAGATAAATAGTGCAGCCGGAAACCGGAAATTAATATGAACATGCGAGCGTACAAAATTTGCCAGGCAGTATTTCTTGCCGTGGTTGCGATCACGATTTCAGCCTGCGCCAATATGAACCAAAGCGCAAAACCAGCCAGAAAGTTAACCTCCTGCCCCCCTGGAGAATACCTGGTCTGCGAGAGCAGGCAGCCGCCGTCCAAAGGTGGTGCTGAAGAAGAAATTCCGGAATACGAATATTGTCGTTGCAATTAGTATCTATAGCCCACAGCCCGAAACAGGACCGGGCCCAGGCTTGAATTGAATCTTGCTGTTACTGCCGCTGCAAAACTACCAGCGCCGGATCGCATCTAATTGCGCAATGCAATAAGATGCGCTTGCGAAATCCCCGCCACCGCATCACGGGTTGCCGCTCAACGTTTCGTCGATAATTGTCAACGCGGCATCGCTGTCCATAATGACCAGCATGCGCAACAACTCGCGTTTCTCTTCAGCATCCTGGCTGGTACGAAACAATTCGAGCACACCATCGTCGTAATCCGCGACCATCATGCCATGCAACGCGGCCTCCTTTATTTCGTCAGACTTCGCACCGCGATAGATTTCCAGTAGCGTCGCATTTACTTCGCCACCGCCGACGATTCCAAGTCCCTGAATCGCCTGAACCTGAAGTTCCGGATTGCTGCTATCAATCGCGAGCAGGCGCAGAGTTTCAGCATCATTGGCCATGGCATAGGCATGAATCAGGCTTACGGATTCGCCTTTGCTATCACGCAGTTTTCGTAGTTCTTCGTTGGCCCCCATAGCACCCAAAATGCCAACGGCCCGCTCGAACTCCTCATCGCTGGTCGCATTTGCCGCAATCTCATACACTGAGTCGCTATCGTCGGCGATCATATAAGCGTCGAGGACACTTTCCTTTACGTCAATGCCGCCAGATGCATAGATCTCGGTAAGACCGGCAAGCGCCTCGCTATCTCCACCTATGCCAACCATGCGAATGGCTTCCAGCCGCAGCTCACCGCTGCCGTTTCTGGCGGTATCAAGTAATAGGGTCTGCGCTTCGGGCAGATCAATCTGACTAAGCACAAATAGCGCGCGAGACTTCACCTCATCGCTGTGATCTCCGGCAAGGACTTTTGCAACAATCGGCAGCGCACGATCAGGTGGAGAGGACATCAATGCCTCAAGCGCGGCGATCTTGAGTTGCTCCGTTTCGTCGGCATCTGGGTCCTCTGATTGCGCAAAACCTGTAGATACAAACATAAGGACCAATGATGAAAAAACTAACTTCGTAATGACTTGCATGCTTACTGCCTCAATTAGATTGTCTGTGTTTCAATTGATGTATCGCGTGCGAGTTTGGTTAGCACCACATTGAGCTCGAATGCCAGTTGCGCGCGCAGTGCGAGAGCATCCTGCGGAGATATGTCGTCGCTCGCGAGCCGGAACAAAATTGGTTCGAATGCTCGCAGTACTCGCGCCAGTTGCGGAGAGTTGTTCAAGGTTGCAGTACGCTCGAACATGCGGTTTTGCTCGATGATCTGCATTGCCAGTAACGATCGATCCACGCCGGAATCCAGCGGCAGCTGGACCAGTTCTGATTGACTATCTCGCAAATACACCTGTAAACCGCGCGTAAATGATGCCGGTACAGAAATACGCTCGTCAGCGGGAACGATAACGCGAAGATCGTCGACCGGTGGAGACGTAGATGTTTCAGCGGAAAAGTAAACACCGATTCCGATACCGACTGCGAGCGCCGCCGTCACAGCGGCGCCCCAGAAAAACGACATGAAGTGCATTGGTTCGCTGGATTTCTTTGGCTCAACCTGCTCGGCACGCGCGGCTCGGTCTATGCTGTCATGCCATCGCTGCACAAGGTGTGCCGGCGCCTTCGCCGCATCCTGCTCCTGCCATTGCTCAAATTGCCGACAAAGCGCTCTGTATTGCGCGGCAAGCTCGGCATTATCGTCAAGAGCAATCTCGACGTCACGTCTCTCGTCAGCGCTCAGACCATCGTCGTAAAAATAGAGTGTCAGTGTTTCTTCATTAATCATCAATCGCTCCGAATGTCCGCCATGCTCAGTCGCAGTTTTTTAACTGCGCGAAACAACGCCTGCTTAATCGTGCCAATACTCGCATCGAGTTCATGTGATATTTCTTTAAGGCGCCATTGTTCGAGATGCTTAAGCACGAAACACACACGCTCGATTTCACTAAGACGCTGTAATGCCGCTGCCAGGTCACTTCCGAGTTCCTCGTCTGCGCGGGCAATGTCCGGCGCAGACGTTTCGTCCGGGACATCAGTCTCAAGCGGCTCCCAGGTAGCAGGCCGCCTCTTTCGCAGAATTTGCAACGCCGCATTCACGGCGATTCGATGAATCCAGGTATCAAGCCGCGCAGATCGTTCGTACTGGTGCCGCTTGTTCCAGGCACTGAGCAGCGCATCCTGGACAGCATCCTCAGCCAGATCGCGGTCGCGTGTAATCTTCAGGCACGCGGCATACCAGCGGTCCGCCCGACTGGCGATCACCTCATGGAATTCCGCGCGCGTGGGCGCACCAATGCTTTTCAGAACCGCCACCATTGATACTTTGATGCGTCGACGACGCAATTGGTTAGTCTAAAACGACCGCTCGAAGTGAAATATTCGTAATCAGCGGCCGCCTCAGCGCGACTCAGTCTCCTGTGCTGCCAGCAGGACGCGAACCTCGTCGCCTGCCGCCTGAGTCTCGGCCTCGAGCTCCGCAATGCGCGTTGCGATTCGCTCATCCTTGAGTAATGGTTTCATCCAGGCCACATGCTGATAGCTAAAACTCCAGTTGAGCTGCCTTCCCAGCGTCTCATCGAGGTCACTGAGCGCGTATTCAACAGCGGCATCCTGGTCACCCTGCGCCACTGCTACGGTTGCCATTACATAGTCATTATCGCGCCAGCCTGGAAGAGCCACATCCGCAAAGGCGATTAACGAATCGAGGATTTCATTCGCCGTCTCAAAAGCGCCCGTATCAACCATTGCCTGTACCAGCATAAAGCGCATAAACACTTCGTCACCGTCGCTCGGCGCATAATCCGCACCGCTAATGCCTGGCTTTAGTGACTCGAAAAAATCTGCAACCGCGCTCGCTCTGCCAAGATCAATCATTGAACTTACATAGCCAATGACCGCGACATTAAACGCGCCCATCCGATTCTCGACATCATCGCGCAACATTGCCTCGGCCAGGATTACTGCACGTTCGTAATTGTCGGCATGCAGGTGCCTTTCAAGTTCCGCTCTGCGGGTCCTCGGCTCCTGCGGTGCGAGCGCTTGTGCGCGACGCAACATCTCGTCACCGTCATCGTCCAATCCAAACTGGTAGTACAATCTGGACAGTATGGACGGCAATTCGTGATCCTGCGGGTCCAGCGCCATGGCTCGCTGATACCAGCTAATACCATCGGCAAATCGATTCTGTGCAAACGCAACATTCCCGGACTCGAAATTTAGCGCCGTCCAGTCAGGTGATGTCTCTCGCCCTTTTGCAAATGCTTCCTCTGCGTCCTCCGGACGTTCGAGCGGTCCGAGCAGCAGGCGCCCGCGTTGCAAAAGCAGGCGAGCAGACATTGGATCGCAGTCGAGTCCTTTGTCTATCCACTCGAGCGATTCATCGTTTCGATTTGATAATTGGGCAACGAGTGACATCGTAAAATAGAGAGCCGGATCGTTGGGCGCCAATTCGATCGCGGTTTTCAGATCCGCCTCTGCCTGCAACGACTGTTCCGAGAATGGACCATAGCCTTGTACGGCATTTTGCCAATCGATTGAGGCCAGCATTCCCAGCGCACGCCCATCTTCGGAATTTATCTGCAAAACCTGGTCAATTAAAGGTCTTATCTTCAGCTCAGATACTTCGGCGCCAATAATTCCCGTTTCAGCCTGATGCTGGTAAGTCGTTGCGAGTTCGACCTTAGCTTCAACAAAATCCGGATCGAGGGCAAGCGCCTCTTTGAAAAAACCTTCGGCCCGCGGCAATGAACCGTAACTGGCTATGTTCTTTTGCTCCAGACCCTGCAGATATTTCTCATAGGCTCGTGAATTCTGCGTGGTGAGGCTCATGCCATGCCCTGCGTCAGCCATGACGTCACCCTGCAAAGTCATCTGCAATGCGTCAGCGACACTGGTCGCTATTTCATCCTGGACTGAAAAAATATCATCAAAATCGCGGTCAAAAGTTTTCGACCACAAGTGAAATCCGTTTTCTGCTTCGATGAGTTGAGCTGTAATTCGCACCGTGTTGCCAGACCGCTGGACGCTGCCCTCAAGTACCGTTTCAACACCCAGGCTCTCTGCAATCTTGCGAATATCGATATCTTTTTTCTTGAAAGAAAAGACTGACGTTCTTGCTGCCACGTTCAAATCCGGCACCTGGGCAAGCATATGCAGCAACGTCTCGGTGAGTCCGTCGGAAAAATATTCGTCTTCGTCATTGCCGCTCAAGTTGACGAACGGCAATACCGCAATCGAATTGTAATCTCGAGCTGCAACCAGTTGCTGCTCAGTATCCGACTCCGACTGCAGCACGAATTTATCAACCAGCAAAAGCCCGACCGTGAAAACAAGAATTACGATGATTATCCGGTCGAGCATATGCCCGCTTCGTACTGCGCCTGATTGCGACCGATCAACGTCCTTTTCCTTTTTTATCCCCTCTGGTGTGAACTCGAAAACCCAGGACATAATCAGAGCAATCGGCAATCCGGCCAGCAGGAAGGCAAGAATGGGTCGCCCGAGCGCTTCGTCGAGGCCGAGGATTGGGAATACAACGTCTACGAATTGCAGGATCAACCAGCCCACAACCAGGTACGCCGTGCCGACGCGCAAGACGTTGCGCCGCCGCAATTCTGCTATGAAACCACTCACCCGTTGACCACTCCGGAAACACTCATGCAACTAATTAATTTTATTGGATAAACACGGATCAGTCTATTCGACAAGCCGCTGCATAAGTAGTGCAATAAGGCTGCCGAGACAAGAAAGACGAAAGATAGGCAGATTGCACGCAGTCTGGCCGCGGTTTTACCCTGATGTGGTTGATATAAGGGTTTGACCAAGATAGGAAAAATGACGGAACAACCATCTGAGGCGAGCATTGCTGCGGACTGTCATGACCCGTTTGTACGGAATCTGAGTATACGATTCAGAGACGGATCGAGCCATGATATGGACCCGTGCGCCTGCTCTCCGGTGACAGCTGTGAGTGAATCCAAAAAGGAAACAAGAAATGACTAACGGTACAGTGCATCACCTGTCCGCGTTTACTGATGACCCGGCCGGCGGCAACCCGGCTGGTGTCTGGGTCGGAGACGAATTGCCGGATGCAGCAACGATGCAAAGAATCGCGGCAGACGTTGGCGCATCCGAGACGGCGTTTGTCGCTCCGGCCACAGGTGTTGATCGGGAAGTTCGTTATTTCAGCCCCGAGTTAGAAGTTTCCTTTTGCGGTCACGCGACCATAGCCACCGGGGCAGTGCTCGGCACGTTGCATGGAGAAGGCACCTATCGACTGGCCACGTCGGTTGGAGAAGTTCTGGTCACAGCCCGAATCAGGAACGGCAACGCACAAGCATCGCTTGTCTCCGTAGATACCAGGCAAAAGCCACTGACCGACTTACTACTTGATGAAACCCTGGCTGCGCTCGGTTGGGACAGCGACGACCTGGACGATTCGATACCACCAGCCGTCGCTTATGCCGGAGCGTGGCACCTGGTGTTGGCGGTTGCACAGGCCCGGCGGCTTGCCGAACTCGATTACGATTTCGAAAAACTGAAAGCTCTCATGCTGCGCGAGAACCTGACGACGCTACAACTCGTCTGGCGCGAAGAAGAATACCTGTTCCACTCCCGCAACCCTTTTCCAATTGGCGGCATAGTCGAAGATCCGGCGACCGGAGCGGCCGCGGCGGCGCTGGGCGGCTATCTGCGCGATGCGGGCATCATGGCAGCGCCTGCGACCTTTCTGATACGGCAAGGCGAAGCGATGGGTCGGCCCAGCCTGATAACGGTGGATGTTCCCACCAGCGGCGGAATCAAAGTGACCGGCTCCGCCGTCAAAATCGAATAAACCGGGGTCGAACCGAGGTTTTCGTAAATAACCCCGGTTCGACCCCGGTTTCATGAGCAGGAACTAGAATTTCAGACAGGCTGTTCGATTCATTACGACGAACCGTTTGCCTAAAGGTTATTTGATGTTGGCCAATATGTAATCGTCTAGCTGGTAAGCTCATCGACACCCGGGGAGAACAAATATGCACGGCGGCGACTTACTCGTACAGGTTCTACAGGCGCAAGGCGTGCAACAACTGTTTACGCTTTGTGGCGGGCATATATCGCCAATACTCGCGAGCGCCAAAAACTGTGGCATTCGCATTGTGGATGTTCGCGATGAGGCGACTGCTGTCTTCGCAGCCGATGCGAGTGCGCGTCTGAGTGGCATCCCGGGCGTTGCTGCAGTAACTGCAGGACCGGGTCTCACCAATACCATCACCGCCGTCAAGAATGCGCAGCTAGCGCAATCTCCCATCGTCATCCTGGGTGGCGCAGCGCCGACAATCTTGAAGGGCAAAGGCGCGCTGCAGGATATTGACCAGATGAAGTTGATGCAGCCGCATGTAAAGTTCGCAAAAGCGGTGCGGCGTGTGAGCGACCTGGGACCCGTACTCGAACGTGCATTTTTCATTGCGCAGCAAGGTGTTCCCGGACCGGTTTTTATCGAGTGCCCGATCGATTTGTTATATGCGGAATCCATCATTCGTGGTTGGTATGGGCAGGCGACACCCACAGGCAATTCAATCACCGCGAAGGTACAAAGGGCCTATCTGGATTTTCACCTGCGGCGACAGTTTGCCGTTGGGCGCAAGCAGGCGGCAACTGCCCAGACTGTCAGCATTGAGGCAGCCCCACGCGACCAGCTAGGAAAGGTCGTCGACGCAATAAGGGGGGCGCAAAGTCCACTGCTGGTTATCGGCAGCCAGGCCATGTTGGAGGCGGACAAGGCCCACGAGCTGGCAAGTGCGGTCAGCAAACTGGGAATACCCGTGTATTTGTCTGGCATGGCGCGTGGCTTGCTAGGCCGGAACCACAAGCTGCACCTGCGCCACAAACGACGACTTGCGCTGCGCGAATCGGATTGTGTAATTCTGGCCGGCGTGCCGTGTGATTTTCGCCTCGATTACGGGGCACATATTCCGCGCCGCTCCACATTCATATCGGTAAATCGTAGCCGTAGTGACATGACAATGAATCGCAAACCGACAATCGGTATTCTCACCGATGGCGGAACTTTTCTACGCAGCCTGGCTGACGAGTGCCAACTTGATTGTTCCGACTGGCTGCGGAATCTTCGCGCACGTGATGATGAACGTGAAGAAGAAATCACCGTCGAGTCGAACGCGGAAACCGGGAACGTCAATCCACTCGAGTTGCTCAAAGCCATTGACGCCTGCATGGATGATGACAGCATCATCGTTGCCGATGGCGGAGACTTTGTTGCCACTGCGTCATATACCCTTCGCCCACGCGGGCCGCTCTCATGGCTGGATCCGGGCGCGTTCGGCACGCTCGGCGTCGGCGCAGGATTCGCTATGGGTGCAAAGTTGCACCGACCTGAGAGTGAAACCTGGGTGATATATGGCGACGGCGCGTTCGGCTATAGCCTCATAGAGTTCGACACGTTTGTGCGCCTGAAAATTCCTGTTATCGCAGTCGTCGGCAACGATGCGTGCTGGTCACAGATCGCCCGTGAGCAGGTGAAAATACTGCAAGATGACGTCGGCACCCGGTTGCAACACAGCAACTATCACCTCGCTGCCGAAGCATTAGGCGGCAAGGGTTTCTTGATAGAAACGCCGCAGCAGATACGGGATGTTCTGCTCAATGCGAAGCAAGCAGCTGCAGAGGGTCATCCGGTTCTTATTAATGCGTTGCTCGGCGCGTCCTCGTTTCGGGAAGGTTCAATCTCGATGTAAAAAACCGGGTTACGCACGCTTGTTGAGCATTACGATCGCTGCCTGCTCTTCAGGACCTGACTCGCGCATTGAATGAATCGCAATATACGACGTTAGCAACGTTCGTCGCCTACCTCCGTAAATTCTGACTTTATCGGGATCAATAATCGGCAACACTTAACTTTCTAAGACGCGCGGTTTTTTTGTGCTGATGGTTCTGCATGCGCCGCAAAATGTTGTCCAGCATTCTTATTGCTGCAATGATGTGTGGTCCTTTGTTGAGCATCACGCAATCCGCGCGCTGCGACATCGCCGCATCTGTAATTTCGGCACGTGACGGGAGGCCTTTTTTCGACTCGCTCTCAAGCACCTGGGTTGCCCAGATAGCGGGCAGATGTGCCGCTTCGCACAGCCATAAGATCTGCTCCTGAATTTCTGCCAGGCGCTCCCATCCGCATTCGACAGCCAGGTCGCCACGCGCGATCATGATGCCTGCCGGATAATGGCGCATCGTGGCTAGCAATATTCTCGGCAAATCATTGAATCCTTGCACCGTCTCAATTTTGCAAATGATGCCAAGGTTACAATCCGGATAATTATTCAATTCCTCCAGTAAAGCGATGACGTCAGCCGGCTGGCTTACAAACGATAACCCAACCACGTCCGCATGCTTGACGATAAACTCGAGATTCTGTTTGTCCGATTCTGTTAGCCCCTTTAGTTGCAGATCGCTTTCGGGAAAATTAATGCTGCGGTCGCTGCGAAGTCGGCTGCCCGATGCCCTGGCACGTGTAATCCGAATAGCAATCTCCTTATCGGACACCGATGTAACCGTGCCCTCTATTTTGCCATCGTTAAGCCACACAGGATCTTCAACGCAGATATGCTGAAAGACCTCAGGCAGGTTGCATGATACGTGGGCCGGTTTCAGCACCGATCCGTCTTTGCCAATGTGCGCCGACTCGCCGGGAACGTTATCTTTTTGAATTAGCAGCGTGTCACCGAACTTTAAAACGATCGGTTGTTCCACTACCGGCAAATCGCCAACTCTAAAACTGATTTTCTCTCCTGTTTCTTTTCTGACCAGCCTGACTTTCGTTGCTGTCGCGATGTAAGCTCGCTTGTATAACTCGACAATAAGTCCTTTCGCATCTTTCCCTATGACATTGAATTTTCTCTTTCGCCCACGCGTGTCTTTAAACCGCAACTCGTCACCTGGTTCGGAATAATCAATGCATTTGCTCGGTACTGGCAAGACTACTGATTTCTTGTCGGGCGCGAAGTTATCCTCGGCGACAATGCGGATACGTTTTGGAAACACTACCCGGCCCAGCAAGTCGCGTTGCGGTCGAACGCGCACGACGCCGGGTCCAGGCACCAGTTTCCCGGTCCTGAGTTTCGGCCCGGCAAGATCCATTAATATTTTGCAATCCTTAGCCGCTTCCTTACTGGCACGCCTGACATTTTCTATCATGCTCAACCATTCGCTCCTTGTATCGTGGGCGCAGTTGATGCGGGCCATGTTCATGCCAGTAGCAATGAGATCGCGCACGAGTTGATAGTCACTGGCGGTCTCCACAGGCAGGGTGACCATAATTTCTACACCCCGACCGTCAGAATTAGCGCCGAGGAGGTCCTTCGTATGCGTTTCCGCCTGATTCTTACTTTTTTCGAACGCTAGCCACCCAGCACCAGAATCGGCAGTGGCGCCACCGGATGAGGTATGTAGCGCTTTTTGTACTGCTCGGACCGACGCCATTACGTGCTGTTCGGCTCTGCCGAGAGACGATAGCCCCAGGCCGGTCAATTGCTTTTGCAAATCACGAAGATCGAGCTGGCGAAGTGCCAGGTAATGAATCAAATTCCTGGCGCTGTCGATAAACTCGGGCTGCACGCAGGCCAGCTCCGAGACAAACCGGGTTTCCAATTGTTCGGCGCGAACGCAGATCGATTCGAGCTGATTACTGAGCTCGTCGATACTGTCTGCGGGCAAGTTACGCGAAGTTTCCTGCATACAATGCCGCCATAATAAGCAGGATAATGGCTATCGCCTGAAGGCCAACCCGCGTAAACATTAACTGCACGCTATGCTGTCGATCGTACTCGCCGCCACTGACCATCGAGGTTAGACCGGCGAACAAAACAACAACAGTCGCAGCCATAGCGGTGATCACCAAAATCGTCAAAGAGTCCATATTGCACCTCCGGCGCCTTGCGAATGGGCACAAAAGCCCATAAAGAATCATGCGACAATTCTATTCAGCAGAACATTGGTGGATGAACCCATAGTGGTACGCAACAGTACTTATCGGCTGTCTACAGCAACAGTTTTTCATCAATGCGATGATAAATGCTGGCAGCTTTGATCAAGGAGTTGGCGGTGAGCTCCGCTACACCGTAGACCTCGGCGCTGACTTCGTAGTCGTTCCTGATTTTTTCCAGCAGCAGATCAAAGTCACCGTCCCCGGACAGCAAAACGACCGTATCAACTTTTGTCGCTGCGTCTAAAACATCAATCGCGATGCCAACATCCCAGTCGCCTTTGGCGGAACCATCGCGGCGCTGGATATAGGGTTTGAGTTTTACCGTGAAGCCAATATGCCTGAGGGCGTCCTGGAACTTTAGCTGCTTATCATCGTCCCGATGGATGGCATACGCGGTTGCCGCAACAATCTTTCCCTCGGCGCCAACAATTTCCCATAGTTTACGGTAATTGAACTGGCGGCCATAAGCCTGCCGAGTCGTGTAGTAGATATTTTGCACATCAACAAATACAGCGATCCTTTTCACTTTTGAATCTGCTGCGTTCAACGCCGCAACTCATCCATAGCGCTGTCAGCCTGTGGCATTAGTTTTTTCGGATCAAGCTGCAGGCTGATAAGCGCCATCGCTGCGATCTGTGATTGAGTCCACCTGCCTTTGGCCAAACCTTCTGATTTCACTTGTGGGCCAATCGCCGCAAACCAGGTTTGGTCAGATCCGGGCACGCCATCGGGCGCATTTTCGATACCCATTTTTTCGGTGGCTGCAGGACTGGCATGATGCATCCAGTCTTCTGGCGCGCTGCCCCGACCGTGATCAGTAGAAATCAACAACGTCGTGTTGTCACGATAGACAGGGTCAGCCTGGAGCCAGTCCCAGAGATTCGACAACATCTGATCGGTCCGGTGAGCGGCGTCAATATAGCGGTCATAACTGCCATCATGGGCAAAGTCGTCGGTTTCCCCATAGGCTATGTAAATCACGCGCGGATGTTGATTTTCGAGCGCCTGCATGGCGTAGCCGTGAGTAAGAAAGTCGAGCCGGACCGTTCGCCACAGGCTGGGCGCCGCGGCCGATGCTTCATTCAACCAGCGTGATTTGTCAGTCGTGGCGGACGATTCAATTTCGAAACCTGCGTTCACCGGCAAACCGCTTCGTTGCGTGTTGATAATGTACGGAAAGACATCCCATGATCCGAATGCCAATACGCGATTCTCAAACTCCTGCAGACCATTCAGAACTTCCAGAAAAGTAACGTTTCGATTCCAGCTCTTGTCGTTGGAATCGATGGCAGGATCTGCATTGCCGGTCAGTATTTCGTTATAGCCCGGGTATGAAAACCACCAGCCGTTACTAACATTCATAAAACTGTTCTGTGTCCGATCGCCAATCAGGACACCCTGGGAAGCAATAACGGACCAAAGAAATGGGAACAACAGCTCCCTTCTTTCCTCGCGTCCCTCACGCCAGTAGGTTTCTTTGAGATGCTCAGGTGCGTCGGTGTAACGCTCATCTCCGATGAGGCCCGGATCAACTCCGGAAAAGACTTCCTGCCAACGAACGCCATCCAGTGTAACCAACACCAGGTTTGGGCCTGTTGCCTGCGCATTCAGGTTAGCGCCGGGTGGCCACAACGAAAACCACAGAATTGTCAGGAGCAACGTCTTTTTCTCAATAGAGCTTTTCATCATGTCAGTCTCGCACCATCTTTTGTAAGCGGCCTTTCTAACGCACTAGTCGAATACGGTAATCTCTGAATTTGAGTGGCGTCACTATTACAGGTATTACTCGACACCCAACGCGACCCTATATGAGCCGGCAGTCCTCAGGGGCGGACACCCGCCATGAACGGAATCGGCTTATGCCGCAAATTGGCGTGAGCTTTGCCAGAATACAGTGAAAAATCATGTCCGAGTAGCCGTATCGAGCCCGCGAAGCTGTGTATCGGATTGGACGTGGTGCGCCACTTTATCAATTGAGTCGCCGTTATTGCTATTCTTTAGTCTATAAAGGGCGTTCAGGAGGAAGTAATTATGAACAGAATTTTTGTGCTGCTGTTATCTATAGCATTCGCCGTTTTTTCTGCCAACCTTTACTCGCAGGAACAAGAAACGGTCGCCGTTATTGGCACTGGCGATATGGGTGACTCCCTGGGACCACGGTTTGCACAACTGGGTTACCGGATTGTCTATGGTTCACGTAATCCGAACAGTGACAGGGTCAAAGCACTGGTCGCGAGATCTGGCGAATATGCTTCGGCAACGACACAAAAGGAAGCAGCCCAACAAGGCGATATCATCTTAACGCTGGTGCCATGGCCGCCCATGGAAAAAGTCGCACAGAGTCTTGGCAACCTGGACGGCAAGATCATTCTCGACGCGTCTATGCCCTTTCAACAAGGCGAAGATGGCTATCCGGAAAAGATGCTGGAGACCTCGAGTGCAGAAGTGATTCAGCACTGGAATCCTGGCGCGAAAGTGGTCAAGGTGTTTGCGACGATGGGCGCATTCATTATTGATGACCCATCTGTAGTAAACGGCCCAATCAGCATTCCGCTCGCCTCTGACCATCGCGATGCAAAAGAAAAGACCGCGAGAATCGTTGCCGCCATGGGACTGGATCCGGTGGACTTTGGCCCACTTCGCATGGCGCGGGAAATAGAATCGATGCAAATGATCTACATGATTCCGCTGATACAACGACGTGCCGAGGCCTGGGAGTTCTATTTTCGTCGCGCCAATTACTGGGAGTGCCTTTGGGAGGATGACTTCTCGGAGCCTGTATTCGATGCCGATAGCCTGGCTGATTTTCCTGCTACACAGGGGCCGGCTAAGCCTTGCCCGTAGTTAAGGGAGGCATAGGACCAGACCATTCGCGGCTGAAGCCGCTCCCACAGATTGCTGCCGTACCTGAAAGCATCTGTGGGAGCGGCTGTCTCAATAGATGTACTTATGTTCCAGGACTTAGGAACGCACGAGAGCAAAGTTGCCGCGAATAGGGACGACTTACGCGTTTGAATTTCGTCTGAAAACTTTTCACCCACAAAAAAGGCCCCGCAAAGCGGGGCCTTTTCATTTCTTCGCTTGAGCGAATGATTTACATCATTCCGCCCATGCCACCCATGCCGCCCATATCAGGCATAGCAGGTGCACCTGCATCATCTTGCGGTGCGTCTGCAACCATAGCTTCGGTTGTCAGCAGCAGTCCGGAGACTGAGGCAGCGTTTTGCAGTGCATAACGCGTGACTTTGGTCGGATCCAGAATACCGGCCTCGATCATGTCACCGTACTCGCCCGATGCAGCGTTGTAGCCATAGTTGCCTTCGCCGGCAACTACTGCATTCAGGACTACACTGGCATCGCCGCCAGCATTGCTGACGATCTGACGCAGCGGCTCTTCAAGCGCACGATGTAGGATTTTGATACCTACGTCCTGATCGTGGTTGTCACCTTTGAGTTTATCGAGAGCAATGGATGCGCGGATGAGTGCGACACCGCCACCGGCAACAACGCCCTCTTCCACTGCAGCGCGAGTTGAGTGCAACGCGTCTTCAACGCGAGCCTTTTTCTCTTTCATCTCAACTTCGGTCGCAGCACCAACCTTGATTACGGCAACACCGCCGGAGAGTTTCGCAACTCGCTCCTGCAGCTTCTCTTTGTCGTAGTCAGAGCTTGAATCTTCGATCTCGGCGTTGATCTGGTCAACCCGACCCGTGATTTCTTTAGCCTCGCCAGCACCGTCGATGACAGTCGTGTTTTCTTTGGTAATCTGGACTTTCTTGGCTTGACCAAGATCTTCCAACGTCGTCTTCTCCAGTGACAGGCCAACCTCTTCAGATATGACCTGACCGCCGGTCAGAACAGCGATGTCCTGCAGCATGGCTTTGCGGCGATCGCCGAAGCCCGGAGCCTTAACAGCAGCAACCTTAACGATGCCACGAATGTTGTTGACGACCAGTGTTGCAAGCGCTTCACCTTCGACGTCCTCTGCAATAATAAGCAACGGACGACCTGCTTTCGCAACGCTTTCCAGAACCGGGAGAAGATCACGAATGTTCGAGATTTTCTTGTCGAACAACAGGATCAAAGGATTGTCGAGTTCGACACTCTGGCTCGTTTGGTCGTTGATGAAATAAGGTGACAGGTAACCGCGATCAAACTGCATGCCCTCAACGACGTCGAGTTCATTGTCCAGTCCGGTTCCTTCCTCTACGGTGATAACGCCTTCCTTGCCAACCTTCTGCATAGCCTGCGAAATGATCTCGCCGACTTCCGTGTCTGAGTTGGCGGAGATACTGCCAACCTGGGCAATCGCCTTGCTATCTGCGCAAGGAATGGAATTTTTTTCGAGTTCGGCGACCACCTTGTGCGTCGCTTTGTCGATACCGCGCTTGAGATCCATCGGATTCATGCCAGCGGCAACCGATTTCAGGCCTTCACGCAAGATTGCCTGCGCGAGAACTGTTGCGGTCGTGGTGCCATCACCTGCGACATCAGACGTCTGGGAAGCAACTTCCTTGACCATCTGTGCGCCCATGTTTTCAAACTTGTCATCGAGCTCGATTTCCTTGGCAACAGACACGCCGTCTTTAGTGACAGTTGGTGCACCAAAACTTTTATCGAGCACAACGTTGCGACCTTTAGGACCCAGGGTCACTTTTACGGCGTTCGCCAGAATGTTCACACCTGCAAACATCTTGGAGCGCGCGTCGTCGCTGAAACGTACTTCTTTAGCAGCCATTTAACTAATCCTCTTAGATTTAATTCAGTAGAGCTTGTGAGTAAGACCGATATCTAGCCTTCAATTACGGCCATGATGTCGTCTTCTTTCATCACCAACAGCTCTTCGCCATCGACTTTGACTTCCGTACCGGAGTACTTGCCAAACAGCACTTTGTCACCGGCCTTGATATCCAGAGCGCGGATTTCGCCGCTGTCCAGGATCTTGCCGTTGCCAACAGCAACAATTTCGCCTTTGATCGGCTTTTCGGCCGCAGCGTCCGGAATGACGATTCCGCCAGGGGACGTGCGCTCTTCTTCCATACGTCTTACGATGACTCGGTCATGAAGCGGACGAATCTTCATCGATTGGATCTCCTATAAACTATTGATTAATAACCGACTTATGCGGTTTTCGAGGCCGGCACTTGTTAGCCCTCGGCTGCGAGGAGTGCTAATCATAGGGGCGGCGCGACAAATTTCAAGCGTTTCGAGGCAACAATTGTGACGGTGGCTTATCTGCGGTGCTTTAGGACGCTCGATATGCGGGCTGAGTCCATGACTTCAGTCCGTCCGGCCGGTATCCTGCGGGTCCGAATTGGGCCATTTGTTCACATAATCGGTAACAATACAGAGGACCTGCTGGTCTTCTTATTGGTACCGATTATTCGTCGCGGATCAGCAATGTCAAAAGTATTCAAACCTGCTCTTTTAGCCCTGTTTCTGGTCATCTCGGCCACTCAGATCCTGTACGCACAAGATGAGGACCCGTTGCGGCCCGAAGTCGCGTATCGCTACGCAGCCGCCGATACCGGCGATGCAATCGAGATCGACTGGGTCGTTGAAGCGGGTTATTACCTCTATCGCAACAAGATGTCGTATGCGAGTGGAACCGACTCGATC
>CAYOHF010000035.1:0-29652 GCA_964403695.1 uncultured Woeseiaceae bacterium
CAGTACCGAACTGGTTATCCTCAATGGAATCGTTAAAAATCTGTTCACTGGTGTAATCACCATCCGACAGGCTGTACTGATATGCCAGGTCATATGACCAGTTTTCGTTAAAATCACCTTTCAAACCGGCGACGAAACGTTGATAGTTGACCTCGATCATGTCGTCGCTGTGGTCAGTAATCGGTGTCGGACTTAACCAGTTCGCGCCGGTCCAACCAGCACTCAACGGGCTGCCGTTGCCCGGGCCCTGACCATCATCAAAATTCCAGTCTTCGTTATAAACATAGGTCCAGTATTGGCGATAGCCATTTGCTTTCGTTTCGCGCCGATTCAACAAAAATTCAGCATAAGCCGTCATTTTGTCAGTGATATCGAATTCGCCCTCGGCATAAATCGTCGTGAACTCGGACTCCGGTATCAAAGACTCCGCTTCCTGGAATGGATGATCCGAATTTGTGACGCCATCCGACGGAACGTCGTAACGAACCGGGAAAAAGCCCGCTGGTGCGCCTAGTTGGTCCGGATTAGCGGCTGGCGCATAACCGGGAATGTAATTGCCAAGGTCGCCTTCATAATCGAATTGCGCCAGCAATGATCCGGCTGTCGGTACGTTGCTCGGATCAGCATAGTCGTAAAGCCATACATGGCCCCACAACTGGTCTGAACACCAGGGATTGCCAGTGCGAGGATCGATGGTATCGCGACGGTCTCCAGTGGCCGGATCGAAAATGTACTGCTCGCCACAACTAAAATAGTCACGATCACCGCGGGCCAATTCTTCCTGCTTCAGGTAATCCGCCGTAATCCGGAAATTACCACGCTGAAAGGACTTGCCCCAGGACGCGCTGAGACGTGACTCTTCACCACCGCTGTCCGTTGGCTGAGATACGTAGACATCGACAGTTGCTCCATCGCCCTTCTTGGTAATGAAGTTAACAACACCGGCAACTGCATCCGAACCATAAACAGAAGAGGCGCCATCTTTCAGGATTTCAACGCGTTCCAGTGCTGCCAGCGGCAAAATATTGAGATCGAACGACGATGTGCTACCACGCGTACCTGCCGGACCAGCACGACGGCCATTGAGCAATGTCAGCGTACGATTGGGTCCCAGGCCACGAAGTGACAGGGTCGTTGCGCCAATGCCACCGTTTTGCACGAATTCAGATGATGTTGCCGATGTGACCTGTGACGATCCGGCGGCAACAGTGGTCGTCTGCAGCAATGCACCGACGTCGGCAATGCCGCGAGCAACTGCAACATCGGTCATAATCACATCGATTGGCTGTGCAGCTGAGAATCCATCACGTTTGATTCGCGATCCGGTGACGATTACCTCTTCAATCGGTTCGTCATCTGCAACCGCCTGCGCTAAAACTTGTGGTGATATACCGAAAGTGGTTGCTGCGATAGCGCAGCTTACTGCGTATGCCAACGGTGTCCTTTTGTACATATGAATCCCCTCATACGATTTGCGAGTGCTTAGATCGAGACACTATTTAATATTCGATCTGCTTCTTCTTAATATTCGTTCTGCTACTTCGACAGGCACCTGTAGCGGTGTTTTCCTGACTTGTTGTCTAGATACTACAACAAAAATGGAATAGGTGAATAGTTTCCTATATAAATATTACACATTTAATGATCTCCGGGCTTGTACTTATGGCTAGCATTGGCAATTGTTGCTAGATTGCAACACTTATAGTCCTACCAGCCACTTTCACGGCCTGTTACCTACAAACATAATGCACAGATGGGGCTGAGTGCACCTTTCAGGAGCAAAGCAATGCAGGCGAAACGGGTACTAATCGTTGGCGGCGGCTCGGCCGGCTGGTCGGCTGCCGCCTATCTCAACGCGGCATTGAACGGCGCTGGCCGCCAGACTGCTGAGATCAGCCTGATCGAGTCTCCGGATGTACCGCGCATTGGCGTCGGTGAAGCCACTATTCCCAATATTAATCACATCCTCCGGGTTATCGGCATTGATGAGAACGATTTTCTGCGTGCGGTCGATGGTACTTTCAAACAGTCAATCCGTTACGTGGACTGGCTGCACGGCCAGGGCGAGCACTATCACCATCCGTTCAGTCAAAACCGTATGTCGCCACTGGAAATCGCCGGGCAGCTCTGGCTGCAAAGCGATCGATCTATACCCTATATGGAGACCGTTTCAGCTCAGCCGATTATCTGTGAGCTGAACCTGGCTCCAAAGATGCTCACCGACTGGGACTTCGGGCCGCCGCTGACCTATGCCTATCACATGAATGCATTGAAGTTTGCCGACTATCTACGTGATCATTCGACGGCTCGTGGCGTGACCCATCACCTTGATCACGTCACTGATATCGGCATGGCTGAGAACGGTGACATAGCAAACATAAAGACCAAGAGCGGTCAGGTCCTCGAGGCCGACCTGTTTATTGACTGCACCGGCTTCGCATCGATCATGATCGAGAAAAAACTGGGTGTGGATTTCGTCGATTGCTCGCAATGGTTACTTTGCGATCAGGCGGTGACCATGCATGTTCCCTATGAGCACCATTACCCGGGTTACGTGCGCCCGTATACGACGGCAACCGCTTTAAGTAATGGCTGGGTTTGGGAAATCCCGATGCAGACCACTCGTTCGATCGGCTATGTACATTCGAGTTCTTATATCGACAATGACGCTGCAGAAGCAGAACTGCGCCGCTTTGAGGGCAGCCATGCGGATGATTTGTCCACGAATCTCGTGAAATTCCGCGTTGGTCACCGCGCGGCGCCGTGGGTCGGCAATTGTATATCTATTGGCCTGGCCGCCGGCTTTATCGAACCGCTGGAATCCACCGGACTGTACCTTAGCCATATGGCCGCAGTCATGCTGGCCGAGCATTTCCCGCACGCCGGGAATAACGAGGCCATGGCATTCCGTTTCAATCGCATCATGACCAATCGTTTCTACGAAATCCTGGATTTCATCAACATGCATTACTGCCTGACGAAACGAACCGACACGGAGTTCTGGCGGGAAGTGCAAAAACGTGAGCGAATTACGGATCGGCTGCAAGCCAAGTTTGATTTCTGGAAACTAAAACCACCTTCCGTGACCGACTTCGAAGATCAGTGTTTTCCTGGCCAGTCAACGACTGCGTCAATTAATACAGACTACCCTGGCGATCACCGCAGCCCGATTGATACCGCAGGGTTATGGAATCACTCCAGCTACGAAGCGATTCTTTACGGTATGGACGCTATGCGCGAACAATCCGAGGAATGGTATGGCACAGACCGGCCACGTACTGCCATCATGCGCAACATTATCGAGCGACTGAAATTAGTGCAGCAAAAATTGCCGCCACATGATGAATGGCTAAGGAAAATGGCGGGGATGCGGGATTATCGGTAGGCGATTGAAATGGTCGGGCTCTATTAACAGTTCGACGGTTATTGGCTATTCGCGGCTGAAGCCGCTCCCACCGTATTCATAATGTCTTTACCCCGGCACGTAAATTAGTAAAGAAACAATTGCCGTGGGAGCGGCTTCAGCCGCGATTATCCGTTTACGGTTGCAGAATTACTTTCCCAAAAACCTTTCGATCCATCAGGCTTTGCAAGCAGCTTGCATACTCTGCTAGCGGTTTCACTGAATGAATACTCGGTAGCAACCGGCCTGTATCCACCATGCCCAACAAATCATTGATGTTCTCTTTGCTCCAGCCATTCGAGCCGATGATGTTCAATTCAAACGACCAGATATACCGAATATCTGTCTTCGGATCGTAGCCGGCAGTTGCGCCACAGGTCAGCAAGCGACCCTGCAGGGTCAACACCCGAAAACACTGGGCCCAGGTATCACCACCCGTGTAGTTCACGATCACATCGACGCCACCGCCCGGACCACGCGTGCTCGGCTTACCATACTTCGCGATGATTTCTTTGACGTAGTCTTGCGTCGTCGTGTTGATAACCATGTCGGCGCCGAGATTTGCCAATTTTTCAGCTTTTTCACTCGAACTGGTACAGGCAATGACCTCAGCCCCGGCTGCTTTTGCCAGCAGCACGCAGCAGGTCCCTACTCCACCGCTTGCACCCAGGATTAGTACCTTCTCACCGGCACTGACTTTGCCGCGCGTTTGCATCATGCGAATTGCGGCGCCGTAAGCAGTTGGTAAACAGGCAGCCTGTTCGAAACTCACGTTGTCCGGAAGGGTAAGCAGGTACTTCTGGTCTATTGCCACCAGTTCGCAACAGGCACCCCGCTTGGTCTCCCCCATCATGCCGTCATCATGATCCGGCAGCGCACTGACGCGGTCGCCGACCTTCCATTGACTGGATTCGACGGCCGCACCAACAGCGACTATTTCACCGGCAAAGTCTGCACCTGGAATCATGGGTAGCGGTGTCTTGAGCCCGGGGATTCCACGTAAGACCATTGGATCGAACCCGTTAAGGCCTACCGCGTGGACTTTTACCAGGCACTGACTGTCGTCTGCTACAGGATCTTCAATATCAGTGTATTCAATGTCGTCCAGCGTGCCGTGTTGTCGAAACAAAATTGCTTTCATCAAGGCCTCCGGTTAAGGGCAGCAAGTTTCGCTTGTATTAGCAATCATATATTGTAGGTGCGATTGTTATAAGCCTTAAGATATTCTGTGGGAGCGGCTTTAGCCGCGAAACAGGGCCGAGCATTCGCGGCTAAAGCCGCTCCCACATATTGATGCCACAATTGAGATGTCAGTGATGCAAGCAGCAAACGAATCCTTCAGCAAACCCAGAGTGAGCATGTCGAGCGACACCCTCGATTTGTCCCCCACTGAATATGCAAGTCTGCTCGCAGACCTCGCAAAAGACGACCCATACGGCACTGATTCCTATGGCAGTGGTGGCGTTGTCGATGCACTGGAAGCGCGGATGGCCGAAACGCTGGGGAAACCAGCCGCTGTCATCATGCCGACCGGAACAATGTCCAATTTGCTGGCTATCCAGGCTCTTGCCGGCACGGCCCGCAAGGTTATCGTACAAACTGAGAGCCACCTGTATAACGACTGTGGTGACTGCGCACAGTCACTTGGCGGAATGAACCTGGTTCCACTGGGGAAGGATGCGACGTTTGGCGTCGATGCTATCCAACGTGTCATCGAGCGTATCGATAATGGCAAAGTTGCTGCACCGATAGGCGTTATCAGTATCGAATCCCCGGTACGCAGACTCGATGGCGAAATGTTCGATTTCGATGAGATGCAGGCGATTTGCAGTTTTGCACGCGAGCGGAATATTCGACTGCACCTTGACGGCGCCCGTTTGTTCGTCGGCTCCGTCTACTCCGGTCGCAAGCTGGCGGAATTTACAGCATTGTTCGACACGGTATACGTCTCTCTTTACAAGAATTTCAATACACTGAGCGGCGCGATGCTTGCCGGGCCAGTCAAGCTGGTTGACCAGCTACGGCACTGGCGGCGGAGGAATGGCGGTGGCCTGGCACAGTGGTGGCCGGTCGCGGCCATAGCCCTGCACTATCACGACGGTTTAACTGACCGGCTCAAATCTGCCGCTGATGATGCAGAGCAGTTTTACGGGCAACTCGCCGAAAACGAGAACTTTAAAGTAGTGGCGGTAGCGAACGGCAGCAGTGTCCGCTACTTGTCCTGTCCCGGTAAAGACCTGGTTTTTCTCAACGAATTACGCGCAAAACTAAAACAACAAAGCATCGATTTGCCAAAACCGGACAATACGCACCTGCACTTCGCTTTGAAGACTAATGAATCGTGGTTACGCTCCGATCCTCAGGCACTCGCCGCTGCTTTCTCAGGCGCAGTCAGCGGCACTTAACTCGACGCTCTATTCGGCTCGACTGAATATGACGACTGCACCGTCCGCCTGAGTTGCATCAATCCACACGGAATCATCTCTGATTTGGCGAAATTTAAAACCGTTCCCCTGCAAGTACTTTCCAGTCGTTCCTGTATCCGCAGTCAGGAATTCTACAGCTGCCACCCAGGGCAGTTTTGGCGGTTGTATATCCACGAAAAGAACACCAAGAGCATCTGGCGTGATGATTTTGATCGTTCCACGCGCAAGTTCAAACACCAGCGTGTCATTGCCACCTGTCGGCGATATGCCAAGCGCCGCAGACAATCTCCCTGCCGTATTCTGAATGTCATCACTACAAACGGTAACTTCGGACAAACCAACCACGCCATTCGGCTGTGACAGCATGTCCGGCTGCCAGATTACGTCTTTGTTCCTGTGCTCGATCAGGAACAAATCCGCCTCCGGAAAGGATTCATCCGGTAGCTGTAGAATATTAAAAGTCGCCTGTTTGCTACTGCCATCGGTCATCGGCACGTCCCGGCTCACTGTGTAGGGCTCTGCTCCCTTGCCCAGGCGATGGCGAATATTATTTGCTTCTGCTTCTGCCTCCGCGCAGCCGAGTGCGATCAGATGCAACCCTTCATACTCATCCAGCAAGACCTGCACATGTTCGCTATGGCGTTCCTTATTGGTAATTCCCAGAATTTCCAGGTACCCGGTGGCAAACATGGCACAGTGATTACCCGTTCCCCACGGTTCGACCGGTCCGTCCGGCTCTAATCTGCCCTTGTGCGAACTTCGCGGAGACAATGTGAAACCCATGCGGGTGTAAATCTCACTGGCGCGATCGAGATCGGATACCACCAGAGCGACATGGTCGAGCGTTAATTCGGTTTGGCTGGATGACATTTACGGGTTCCTCAGCTTTAAGCAGAATTTGCAGCTGCAAATTCACTTTCCAACAGCGTCGAAACCTGCTGCCGGTCGATTTTGCCTGCACCATTTAACGGCAATTCCGCGGCGATCAGGATCCGCCGCGGATGTGCATAAGCTGGACCATTGGTCAGGCAATATTGCTTCAGCTCTTCTTCGCCTGTTATTTGCTCCTGTGCCACGGTGACCATTGCAACCGGCACGTGCCCCTTGATTGAGTGCTCGATCGGCACGACACAAACATCCTGGACTGCCGGGTGAGCCATCAACAGGTTCTCAACTTCCTTCGGGTAGATATTCTCGCCACCACTGTTAAACATGTCATCGGTGCGGCCCAGGAAGAAATAAAAGCCGTCTTCATCCACACGAAAAAGATCACCCGTTGCAAGCCAGCCATCACGCAGACGCTTTGCGTTGACCTCTGGCAAATTGTGGTAGCCAGGCGTGACACCCGGGTTACGTACCCACAATTCTCCCTGGTCACCAACTTCATTGCCTTCACTATCCACGAGCTTTATCTCACCCTCCGGCCACGCAACACCACAGCTACCAACTGGAACCGGCCGACCATCGACCGGTGACCCAATCATGACCGGGCCGCCTTCCGTCAGGCCGTAACTTTCACTAACGGCAACACCAAACGATTCCTGTACGGCGGTCATCAGTTCTCCAGGTACCGGCGCAGAACCAATGCTGAAGCTCTTTAGTGACGAAAAGTCGAGTGAATCAATCAGGTCTTTCTGCTGTAGCAGCAGCGTGAAAACAGCCGGCACCGCACCAGCCTGGGTACATTCGTATTCGGACAAGACATTGAGGAAACGTCGCGGTTCAAAATTCGGTAGTAAAACAACCGAACCGCCGCACAGCAACATGGGCTTGATCGCGCCGGCCATTGCGTTCTTATGATAAAGCGGCACGGCCGCGAGCGTGCGTTCGTCGCTACCTTCCGGCCAGTACTCCTGACAGGCACGAATCCACCATAACTGGCCTGCGTGAGTCAGAATAACGCCCTTCGGACGACCCGTTGATCCCGACGTATAGGGTTGAAATGACGGATGATCATCCCCCAGTTCGGGCGGGTCGAATTCTGCAGGCGCGGCCATCAGCGCATTTTCGTAATGCTGCCAACTCGTGCTCACCGGGGCGAAACTGTAGCGAAATTTTATGGGAGAGCGTTCAACAACCGCCTCGACGAACGAATTGCAATCGGGATCGACGACTGCCGCAACGCAATCCGCATCACGAATAATATAGTCGAGAGCCTCTGCACCCAGCTTGGTATTCAGTGGCACCGGCACGATGCCTGCTCGCATCGCGCCGAACATTACCTCAACAAATTCAAAGCGGTTACCGATCACCATCGCCAGACGATCACCGGGCCGTAAACCTTCCTGCCAAAGCATCGCCGCGAAACGATTCATGCGGTGATTCAGTTCGGCATAACTCACTTCGCGCGGAGAGTCCTGGCACAGATCGAATATCGCTATGGATTGCGGTTGATCTGCGACGGCCTGGCTGCACCAGTAACCAATGTTATTGTGAAATTTGTCGGTCATTCTCACTACCATCCTTAAACCTGCGCCGCGGCTTCTTCGCCTGCAATGCGTCCACCAATAAAACATTCGGCGATGTTGCCACCGGAAATATATAAATAACCGAAGGCACTACCCAGTTCTCCCGCCGCATAAAGCCCACTAACTGGTTCCCCATATGGATTCAGTACGCGTTGTCGCGCGTCATGTACGGGACCACCTTGCGTGTTGTTGACCAAAGGCCACACCTGAGCTGCGTAATAAGGCGGCTCACTAATCGGCATCATGCTTTGCGCTGGCCGGGCGAAATCGTCGTCGCTTGAGGCTGCGCAGCTATCATTCCAACGAGTCAGCGTATGCTCGAGCTGTTCGCCTGGAATAGCAACAATGCGCGCGAGTGACTCAATGTCTTCGGCTCGCCGAATAATACCCAGGTCAATTTCGCGTACGTTGTCGGCACTCCAGGAAAAATTCACACCGGCCTGATGATAGGTCGGATTGCCAAACGGGTGTCGTTTACGACCATTCTCATCCGCAATAAACCACGCAGGAATCCGCGGAAACACTTGTCGTTGTGGATCAAAAAAGGCGAACGGGCGCGCACCGGTATCCTGAAGATACGGATCGTATTCGTTCATAAATCGATTGCCATCCTGATCGACCAGGATATACGGCATTTTTACATCATCGGGAAATTGGTCGCCGGGCAACCAGTCCGGAAAGCGTTTCATACGAATAGCAAACGGATAATCAGGATCCGTATGTCGCATACCGTAGGAGCCGTGGTAATGCCACATATGCCAAAGATCGGCACCGACGTCCTGGCACATACGGATGCCATCCCCGGTGTTACCGGCAAACGCAGCACTGCGTGCTGCCATGCCTTGCCAATATTGCTTTTGCATCGAGTAATCCGCCTCGAATCCACCGCACGCCAGCACTACACCGCCGTTTGTTCGAAAATGCGCTGCATGGCCGTGCCGGTTGGCGTCCAGGCCAACTACCTTTCCCGTCGCATCGGTACGCAATCGTGTTGCGCGCATATCAACTTCTATCTTGATTTTGCGGCGACGCATTGCTGCATACAACAGGCAGAATAACGCCAGACCGTCTTCCCCGCCCCTGATACTTGACCTGTCGAGCGCGTCGTCGCCATTCGCTCCATCTTCAACGGTAACAAAGCCGAAAGTTTCAGTGCCTGGAAACGGATAATTTCCGGTCGCTGAGCTTCGAACGATCTGCGTGCCTTCGGCAACAGCCAACGCTTCAACAAACTCTGAAACTCTGGTCATACCCTCAGCGAGCGTCCTTAATACATCGTCAGGTGTCGTTCCAGCATTCGTCGCTGACAAATACGCGAATGCCGCATCAACATCTTCGGCAATGCGAATACCACCGGCAGAGCAAATAGAGATACCGCCAGGTTGCGGCATCTTTTCCAGAACTAATACGGACGCGCCCGCATCATGTGCTGCAATAGCTGCAACGGCACCTGCATAGCCACAGCCGACAACGACCACATCCCATACTTCTTCAACTGCTTTCGTCACCGGCGCCTACAACCAGCGCGCGAGGAACGTGCGAATTTCCGGTCCCCAGATCAGCGACCCGCTGCGTTCGAAAAAATGTCCTTCATCATTGCTTAGTCCAAGCGCCGGAAAAACTTTTGACTGGATCGGATGTTGTGCTTCAGCGGACATCGCCCCCAACACCCGGGTCGGTTCGACGGAATAGTCATTTTCTGCCTGCAGGAAATAGATCGGACATTTGATGTGTCGCGTGGCCTCCATCATTGCCTCACGCAGCTCAGGCGTGTGTTCCCAATTAATCGCAGCGCCCGCAAATTCGACCGCACAGGCGAAACGCTCCGATTTGGTACTCGCCCACAGGGTCACGGTGCCACCGAACGAACTCCCCATAACAGCGATTCGATCAGTGTCAATTTCCGGCTGCCCGGCCACATATTCTGCCGCCACCACTACATCGTCACTTTCACTTTCAAGTCGCGCAACGAGCTGCCGATCATATTCATCCGTACCGAATTCCGCGCTGACTTCTGTATCCCATGGCATTCCCGTGGATTCTCCGTAGCCGTGCCGGTGTGGCAGGAAAGATGCATATCCCCAGCTCATGAGCAACGACGCAGTGCCGGGGCGACAAAGATCAGTTGTGCCCTGATTGATCATGCTACCGTGATTGGTGATCACGCAGGGAAATGGCCCCTCACCCGGTGGCAGGTACAAATAACCAGCAAGCGTTTCATCACCGGATCGAAATTCGACTTGCCTGGGCACCATGGGATGCCCGACCAGTGACACATCGCCCGCACAGGCGACACGACTATGGACATCGCCGTCAACCGAGTTCAGGTGTCGCTCAAAATTGTCAACAACATCGCCCATCTGTTGCCGCACGCTCTCAAAATCATTGCTCGCGGCACGAGTAGCGATATCCCGTTGCCAGGATTCAAGTGACGGGAATGTACATTCCCACGAAACGTCGGGGCCGTCGCTTTCCTGCCCTTGTTTTACGAAAACCACGCCCGCCGGCAAACCCAGGTCGACTCTTACGGCACATGCCGCCCGGCGAATCTCCAGTACACGATCGATTTGTCCGGGTTTGGCGAAATAATTGGTCCTTTCCACAAACATAATGTGTATGCCTCAAATGTCCTTGCTACTCCGACGCAGCAGAATTTATATCCACCCTGAACTCTCCAGGTGTGTGACAACGAACACCACCTTCATCTTCAGTTTCATTGAACGCTGGTTGCTCCGTGCGACATTTCTCATTCGCAATCGGGCAGCGCGTACTGAAATAGCAACCTGGCGGTGGGTCCAGCGGACTCGGAATTTCGCCAGCGAGCATAATCCGCTTGCCCTTGCCGTGTCTGGCGGGTTCCAGCACGGCAGAAATCAATGAACGAGTGTAGGGATGCTGCGGGTCGGAGAATATTTTCTCATTGCTGCCGATCTCGACTACCTGACCCAAATACATAACGGCGACGCGGTCGGCAATATGCCGGACAACACTCAGGTTATGCGAGATGAAAAGTATCGTCAGCTCATATTCCTCGCGAATTTCCTGCAACAGGTTAAGAATTTGTGCCTGCACGGACACATCGAGGGCTGATACGGCTTCATCACATATCAATAATTTCGGACGTTGCACCAATGCCCTGGCGATGCCAATCCGTTGCCTTTGCCCACCGCTAAACGCATGCGGGTATCGTCCAAGGTAGTCACTACGCAAGCCAACGTCCTGAATAACCTTTTGCACGCGCTCGTCGATCTCGCGGCGGGGCAACTTTTGATTCATCAGCGGCTCGGCAATAATGTCGCGCACACGCATACGTGGATTCAGTGATGAGTACGGGTCCTGAAATACGACCTGAACGTCTCTGCGTAATGTACGAATTGTCTCCTTGTCGCCGGTCGACAGATCCTGACCCTCGAAAAATACCGCACCTGATGTCGGCGACAGAAGTTGCAGGATGGTGCGTCCCAGCGTTGACTTGCCGCAACCGCTTTCGCCTACAAGGCCCATACACTCACCGGCTTGTATCGAGAAACTGACGTTGTCCACCGCACGCAACGGTCGCGTACCACCGAATTTTCCAACGCTGACGTCGAATTGCTTGCTTAATGCATGAACGCGCAGTAGCGGCTCCGTCGAAAAACAATTCTGTTGTTGATTCATTGCGGGTCCACTCGCCAGCATCGCGCAACGCGTGTTGCTTGCACAGAGCGCAGTTGCTGCTTGTCGGTTGAACATTTGTCAGTCGCATCCGGGCAACGATCGTGGAAGCGACAACCGCCCGGATAGTTCGTCGGAGCCGGCGCAGATCCGGGAATAACCGGCAGCACTTTGCACCGTTCAGCGATTTTCGGTATCGACTTCATCAACTGCTTCGTATACGGATGCAATGGATTCAAAAAAATATCATCCACATTTGCGAATTCAACAACCTGGCCCGCATACATTACGATTACCCGCTGTGCTACCTCAGCGATGACACCAAAATCATGCGTTATCAACAATATAGCCAGGTTTGAATCAGCGCACAGCTTGCCCAGCAAGTCCAGAATCTGTGCCTGTATCGTAACGTCGAGTGCGGTGGTGGGTTCGTCGGCGATCAATAACTTCGGTCGGCACGCAAGGGCCATTGCGATCATCACTCGTTGACGCATGCCACCGGAGAGCTGATGCGGATATTCGTTGATGCGCGCCTCCGCCATCGGTATTCCCACCTCAGTAAGCAGTTCAACGGCTCGGGAGTGTGCCTCTTTGCGACCCAGCCCAAGATGGGTTGTCAGCGCCTCGGAAATTTGCGACCCAACGGTAAAGACCGGGTTCAGGCTGGTCATCGGTTCCTGAAAAATCATCGACACGTCTTTGCCACGCACTTTCGATATTTCTGTTGCCGACAATCCCGCGAGGTCGGTCCCATCGAAAGTGATGGACCCTGAGTCGATACGGCCTTGTTCACCCAGCAATTGCATAACAGCAAAAGCGCTCACTGATTTTCCAGAACCGCTCTCACCAATAAGACCAACTACTTCTCCTTGCCCTACATCGAAGGAAACGCCATCCAGTACATCTACCCGCCCGTGAAGCGTATCGAATGAAACTGACAGGTTTTCGACCTTGAGAATCGGGGCTGCCATTATCGCCGCCCTTCAGCACGTGGATCGAGAACATCCCGCAAGCCATCGCCAAGCAGGTTAAAGCCAATGATCGTTATGCCAAGCGCGCAGCTGCTGAACATTGCCAGGTAAGGATCAAGCCGCAGCGAGGAAAGCCCGTCACGAATCATTCCGCCCCAGCTGGGCAATGGCTCTTGCACGCCGATGCCGAGGAAACTCAGGGTTGCTTCGGCCGTAATGATAAAGCCGACACCAATTGAGGCGCGTACAATAAGTGGTGCCATTATGTTGGGCAAAATGTGACGCCAGAGAATGAGGAAACTGGGTGTTCCCGCTACCCTGGCAGCGTCGACATACAATTCGCCGCGTACCGACAGTGCGAGTGATCGCGTTAATCGTGCTATTCCCGGCCACCACACTAAAGATAGCGCGACGATAACGGAGGTCGTCCCTGGCCCCAAAACCGCAGCGATCAATATCGCAAATATCAGCTCGGGAAAAGCAAAAATGACATCGACGGTGCGCATGATGATCGTGTCGAGCCAGCCACCGTGATAGGCCGCAAGCATGCCAAGCGTTACGCCAACCGGCATCGTTATCGCCAGGACAATTCCGGCAATAGTCAGCGACACCCTGGCGCCTACAATGAGCCTGCTGAGAATATCCCTGCCCAACTCATCGGCGCCCAGCACGAAATCTCCGCCAGGCGGCGCCCAGACATCCCAAAGACTGGTATCCGAATAATCGTGTGGCGCGATGACACTGGACAGCGTTGCAACCAACACAAAAAATAACACGATAATTGAGCCGATTACGGCATTTCGACTGCCGCAAAATTTCTTCCAGGTATCACGCCGCGAATTACCGTCACTCATGTCGTCTGCTCATGGACGCGAATACGGGGATCGATAACGCCGTACAGTAAATCGATGACCAAATTTATTAATGAGTAGATGAGCGTAAAAACCAGCACGATGGCAATCGTTACCGGATAGTCGCGTGCAAAAATCGAGTCGATAGCCAGCCGACCGAGACCCGGGATATTGAAAATCACTTCAACAACGAAAGTCGAAGTAATCATGACGCCAAATATGATGCCAACTGTGGTCGCAAGTGGTACAAGAACGTTGCGCAACGCATGCCGGTATATGACCACACTCTCACTCAACCCTTTCGCGCGCGCAGTGCGAATGTAGTCCTGCTGCAGGACTTCCAGCATAAACGTCCGCGTAAGGCGCGCAAGATAGGCGGCCGGGTGTAACGCGAGAATTGCCACCGGCAGGACAACCTGCTCCCAGCTACCCCACCCTGCAACCGGGAACCAGCTCAGTTTAATTGCAAATACATAGACAAGAAAAGATGCCATCGCAAAATTCGGGATAGAAATGCCCGCCAGTAAAACCAGCATGACAGAGGTGTCAGACCAGGTGCCATGACGGCGGGCGGTGAAGATGCCGATCATGACGCCAACGGGTGTTGCGACGAGAAAAGCCAGCGCCGCAAGCGTAGGACTTATCGTCAATGCATCGCCAATAACTTCCAGAACCGGGACACCGATATATCGGTACGACAGGCCAAAATCGCCAACGAACACGCCACTGACATAATTGACGAACTGCTGCCATAGCGGCAGGTCCAGCCCGTACTGCGCGCGTAACAGCGCCTCCAGTTCAACATCGCCGGATCGATCATCCATCATCATTACAATGGGATCGCCTGGCGTAAAATGATTGGCCAGAAACGTCAACAAAAGTACTGCCGCGAGAATCGGGATCAAACCCAACAATCGCCTCAGTATGTACATCGGCACTGAATTACCCCTCCCCTCCGTTTCTAATTGTGCAGTCTGCTTGTCGCGCTGCAAACACGCAATGACAAAACGTTTGTCCCGGGGCCACTGCGGTCTCACAAACTCAGGACCAACCGTGAATTTAAGGAATCGCGGCTGAAGCCGCTCCCACGTTACTTTCGGCAGGATCGTGGGAGCGGCTTCAGCCGCGAATGCCCGACTTGGGTTCTTGTCGCTACCGAGCCAATGCTAGCGGAATCCAAGATCACGAACGCCGTTCACGAATTTGAATCCAGGTTTGGGGGACTTCAATAAATCCGGGCAAGGCTCGTGTACTCTTGCGCTGAATGTCAATTTACCTTGGTGCGTCCAGAGCGCCTCGTCCATAATGGTCGCACATCGTCTCGGGGAATTAACTTATGCCACGGTTGCTAACACTACTCTGCCTTTTTCTAGCAACCAATGTATCCGCGCAGGAAACCTCGCGGCTTCTGGATCACGCTACCATCATCGACGGCACTGGAGCCGCAGCCTATAAAGGATGGTTGTTGCTCGAGGGTGAGCAAATTGCAGACGTGGGACATGGAGAGGCTCCACGGATGGCAGGGGTCGAAGTAGTCGACCTCGAGGGAATGACAGTGTTGCCTGGACTCGCAGATATGCATGTCCATCTTGGAGAGCTGGCGCAGGCACGGTGGATGCTAAAGCTGCTACTTGCCCATGGCGTGACACGAATCAAGGAGTCGGGCAATCGATTGGGCAACCTGGCCGCGATTTGCGACTGGCTGGAAACTGAGCAGGCTGTCCCGAACGTGTACTACAGCGGCGTAACGCTTAACGGCAAAAAACCCGGACTGGAGTTTCTACCTGAAGGTCGGCGCACCGAAGTGCTGCTTCGCGACAATCTTGCGTTCGGCGTGAGTTTCATCAAGATTCATAATTGGGTCTCTTCGCAAGCACTCGATCAAATCGCACGT
This sequence comes from uncultured Woeseiaceae bacterium, assembly GCA_964403695.1. Lineage (GTDB taxonomy): Bacteria > Pseudomonadota > Gammaproteobacteria > Steroidobacterales > Woeseiaceae > SZUA-117. Next base: position 15,668 of record CAYOHF010000035.1, read on the forward strand.
TTTACGAAAGCTCACGACCTGTACCTGACCGGGCACGTCCCGCTGGGCATGACAAGCATCGCAGCGCTTGAGGCGGGCATGAAAATTCTGGAGCATGTACGCGTGCGCCCCGGCGAAGTCATTGACGATCCCGAGATCGTCGCACGCTACCCGCTCGACCTGATTGTGTCCCGCCGTACCTTATTCTGGGCTGATCTCGATGCTGATGGCGACGCGGTTCGTCGCACGTTGCGCGCCTGGCAGAACTACGATTTCTTTTTTGACCCGACGCTCGCTGAAGCGGAAGCCAGCTGGGATGCCGTGGAAACACGCTACGGGCTTGATTACGTTAGCTCAGCGACTCAGGCTGACTGGCGCGATAATCTCGACCGCTATGGCGATCGTGAGCCCGACGTGATGGCAAAGGCCGCCGCAAAAATGGCGGGCATGATTCGGTTTGTTGGTATGGCACATGAAAACGGGATCAGAATTCTTACGGGTACCGACACTCCGGTCATCGGCATTGTGCCGGGAATTAGTCTCCACCGTGAACTCGAACTTCTGGTTTCAGCAGGTATGACGCCGGAAGAGGCGATTCAAAGCTCTACGGGACATGCATCAGTCGCACTGCGCAACGCGGAGACCGGGATACTGCTTCCCGGAAAGCTGGCCGATCTGGTAATCGTCGAGGGCGATGTATCCCGAGACATTGTCCAGTCGCGAAATATCAGACAGGTCATACTTCGAGGTCGTTCTTTTGATACGCGCGTGCTGCTGGAAGAAGCAGCGCGATTGGCTGGTGCACATCAAGCCGAATCGCCGGCATTCTAGTTGCCTGAGGCGACGGTGTATCTTATACCGCTAAAATCCGCATTAATTCATGCATCATTCCGATGTGTCGGTTTAGTTCAACTGCCTACAATCGCCCGCTGGGCGGGCTCCTACAATTCTCATTAGCAATGTAGGAGCCCGCCCAACGGGCGATGCCCAGATTCAACGCAATGCGCCTGAACGTTGCACCAATACTTCATACCAAGCCAGGAACAGGTGTTTATTCCGCTTCCGGCCGGACCAGCTGCGGATAGTCAATTCCCAATTGCTCCAGATAGGTATCGTACTTCGACGGATCGTAATAAAAAGCTCTCTGCCTTTCGCGAAACTGCTGCATGGTTGCTGCATTTTTCTCTATCGCGGGCAAATCCTCGTCAGTAATAAATGGCATATAGGTACTGTCGGCTGTTTGCACTTCACGAAAGTATTGCCATGACTTTTTAATAAGTGTCTTGTCCTGCAGCATGTCCATCATCGTCGCCGCAATTATTTTCGCACCGTTCGTCGATCCCTTGTGCGCAATCGGCGTGGCCATTGCCATACCACTCGACCAGTGATGAAACTGCAAGCCGCCGACATTAGCCGCAAAATCCAGTGCCACCGTCGGTACATTCCAGGATACGTCACCGATGTCATCGGAAGGGCCCGAAACCGGTTCATCTAAAGGTTCATCGATGCCATAAATTTCGGACGGCAGTCCCGCTGGTTCGTCAGCTCCCATGAATTTCTGCAAGGCCTTTGCATAGACCTGGTCGTCTGCCGACCATTCGGGCAAGCCGACCGCCTGCATGTTGTTATTCATCGCCAATGCCAGGGGCTTATTGTAATGTTGCGGATAGGCGGTACCGACGATACGCCGCGTTACCGTCGTATCCGTCATCATCGCCGCGCCTTCGGCGATGTTCTGTAATGCCTCGAAATTTTCGCGAATTTTTTCTGCGTTTACTTCCCGAACGTAGTACCACACGCTGGCGGTCGAAGGAACCACATTGGGCTGATCCCCACCATCAACAATGACGTAATGTGATCTTTGCAAAGGATGGAGGTGCTCGCGTTTGAAGTTCCAGCCAACATTCATCAGTTCAACGGCATCAAGTGCGCTTCGACCCCGCCATGGGTCGCCGGCCCCGTGTGCCGCTACACCGTGAAAGGTATATTCGACCGACACCAGCCCTGTACCCCTTGCAGTACCCCAGGCGGTGGCCAGATTGCGCGAAACATGCGTGTAAAGGACTGCATCTATGCCGTCAAATCGACCGTCCCTGGCATACCAGGCCTTGGAGCCGAGTAGCTCTTCGGCGATTCCCGGCCATATGACAATGGTTCCAGGCAGGTTTTCGCGCTCCATGATTTCCTTCACGGCCAATGCCGCCGTGATATTTACTGCCTGGCCCGAGTTGTGCCCTTCTCCGTGCCCCGGGGCTCCCTCGATTATGGGTTGACGATACGCGACGCCCGGAAGTTGCGACGATTTGGGTATCCCATCGACGTCAGTACCCAAGGCAATGACCGGCTCGCCACTTCCCCAGGTCGCCCACCACGAACTCGGAATGCCGGACACACCGTTTTCTACTGTGAATTCGTTTTTCTCCAGCAGTTCGGTGAGGTAGCGTTGCGTCTCAAATTCCTGAAAACCAAGTTCCGCGAACGAGTACAGGCTGTCGACAATTTCCTGTGTCAGTTTTTTCTTGCTGTCTACAATTTGTACTACTTCAGCTTTAAGGCCGGTGAGCTCAGGCGGCGGGACCTCAACAGCAGACTTTTCCTGTGCGGCAGCGAATGCGCCGACCAGAAATACTGCCCACGCGACGGCTGCAAAAGTACGTTTCATAATCTCCACTCTGGATTCATTGTCCCTTATTACCGCATTTCTACGTTCGCGAACGGCATATAACCCATCGCTGAAAGCTCTATGCCGGTCACCTCTGGCCGTCTTATCGCTATTTGTACGCGAACCGTTGTTGGCACGACACCAAAATCTTTCATTAACACCCTATCCGCCTGCCCGTACAGCGCAAACCGTTCGGGATCGCTGGCTGTCTTCACTGCCTCATCTATTAATGCGTCAAATTCCGCATTGACATAGCGACTCCGATTCCATTTGCTTTTGGAATGATACAAATCACGCAGGAATGTTGACGGATCAGCAAAGTCTGCCGTCCAGGCCCAGGGAAACAGCGCGACATTGCCGCCATTCATTTCCCTTAGATGCGTGCCGCGTTCCACAACTCTGGCAGTGATCGGAAAACCAAGCGTTTTCTTCAGTTGATCGGCGTAATAGGCAAGCAGCGTCCTGTTTTCATGAGGACCCTGCACAACAAGATCAGGCAGGCCGCGACCGCCTGGATAACCTGCCTGAGCCATCAGCTCCTTTGCTCGTTCCGGATCGTATTCAATTTTCGGAATTGACGGATCGTAACCCGGAAAATCCGGTGCAATCTGGCCAAACAGTGGCACAGCCGCACCGCCGAACAACCCATACGACATCGCCGCACGGTCAATCGAAATTGAGATGGCTTCACGTACCCGAATATCCCGAAACGGTGCATACAGATTCTGGTTCATCCCAAGGTAGCTGACCTGTGCGGCCGCTTTTTCAACCAGCTGACCACTAAATCTCGGGTCCCGTCTTACATTGCGAGCCGCCGCCGGCAGCACGGTCACCAAATCCAGCTCATGTGCTTCGTACATCGACAAAAGGGTTTCAATATTCGGCACAACAAAAAAGGTAACGCCATCAAGTCTCGGTGCGCCATTCCAGTAGTCTGCAAACGCAAGCAGACTGACTGAAACGCCGCGTCGCCAGCTATCAAACCGGAACGGCCCTGTTCCCGCGGAAACTTTCCTGCTCCAGTCCTCGCCATATTCATCTTCAACACCGCTATCGACGATGAACATCTCGAATAGTGGAAAAATGACAGTCGGCCTGGCAAACGTTACAGCGAATGAATATTTGTCGATCTGCGTGAAGCCCGCAAGTGACGTCGCTTCACCGGCCAACATTGCGTCAGCACCTCGAATGGACCGCAGAGCATCGACGATCAAGCCACCCTTTTTTTCCGGCGTTAAAGCTTGCTCAAATGTCCACCTTACATCTGCCGCTGTTAGCTCACGTCCGCTATGAAATCTAACGCCCTCGCGCAGCGTGAACGTCGCACTCATTCCGTCCTCACTGGTACTCCAGGAAGTTGCCAACGCTGGAACAACATTGCCGTCGATATCCAGCGTAGTGAGAGATTCATAAACGTGCTTGAGAATATCGCCGGAATACAACTCGGAGTTTTGAATTGGATTGAGCGTTTTTGCGTCTGCGTCAATGTTAGTGCGCAGGATCTGATCGTCAGCCGATGCCGTGCTCACAAAAAGGGTCGCCATTGCAACGAATGCTCCAGCTCGCACACAAGCCCAAAACATTTTCCGATTTGGTTTGTTTGTCATGGCTTCGATGATCTTGCTGCACTCATGCCAATAGGATACCTTGACTTGCGATCCCGATGCACCGGGTTCCAACACTTTGCGAACCGGTGACCCCGCGAGTATTGCCGAAACCTTTTCAAGCAGTGAAGAATATCCATAAACGATGCTACCTCGATCAACCGTTCTTACAATTACCTGTCTTTTCCTGGCGCTTTTCGGCAGGGCAGAAATAGCCATGGGACAAAATAACGAAAACTCAGAGCTGACGAGAATCGCTGCAAAAATTGATGCTATTCGCGAGAAGCACGGCATGGCATCCGCCTACCTTGTGCTGGTCGACCGGGGCGAAACCCTCCTTAGCAAGGGCATGGGCATACGGACCTGGGAAGATACGCGGGCAGTGGACGATGAAAGCTACTACCGGCTCGGCTCGATAACAAAAGCGTTTACCGGCCTTGCGATGCTGAAAGCTGAGGAACAGGGATGTCTGCTGCTCACCGATCCTGTCGCACCGATTGCCGCGCCTTATATATATGAGAATCATTGGGCAGACACACATCCGCTGACCGTCGCCATGTTTATGGAGCACACGGCCGGCATCCATGAGATGAGTCGCAAGGAATTCGACTTCAACGATGTAGTCTCTCTTGAGGATGCTCTGCACGTAAAACCGGAGTCCCGTATCACCGCGTGGCAGCCGGGAACTCATTCAGAGTATTCCAACAGCGGCCCGGGCGTCGCTGGTTGGCTCTTGCAGCAGGGTTGCGACAAGGATTTCGACCGATTCATTGAAGAGAACGTTTTCCGGGCGTTGGATATGCCCAGCGCCACATTGGACCGAACACACGAGGTGGCAAAAACGCTGGTCGGCGGTTACAACACCGATCCGAAGGAACCAATCGAATACTGGAACTTTATATTTCGACCGGCAGGCGCTGCGAACGTTAAACCGGTCGAGATGGACAATTTCGTACGGATGTTACTCAACAGAGGCGTGCACGACGGCAAAGCGATCTTCACGCCGCAACAAATTGATCGCATGGAAACGCCGACGACGACGATTGCGGCCAATGCCGGTCTCGACTATGGCTATGGCCTTGGCATCTATGCCGAAAACAAAAGAGGGCATGTCTTTTTTGGACACGGTGGCGATGCCGATGGGTATTTGTCGCGCTTCTCCTACAGCAAGGAAAGCGGTAAAGGCTTTTTTGTCGTGATCACGATGTTCGACTTCAAGCCAATGCGCGAAATGCGCGACGTTCTGGAAGCCTGGATGCTGCAGGATTTGCCGGCGCATACACTGCCCGAACGCCACGAACTTAGCGAGGAGCGGATTGCCAGCATCATCGGGACTTACAATCGCGCTACCATTCGTTTTCCACGCGAAGACTGGCAGCGGGAAACACTTATTGTCAGCCGGCGCGGGCAGCGCATAGGCTACGAATGCAAGAATTATGATTGGTGCGAATTAGTCCCTGTCACTGATGAATTATTCAGGGGACTCAAGGAGCCGGTGGCAACAAAAGCAATCGTCGCAACGGATGGACAGATGATCCTGCAGGGTGCGATAGGCAACTGGAGCAAACAAGATGAATGACGACCAGCAACCCGGTGACTACCTCGAACATCTGACGTGGCCCGAAGCAAAAGCACGTTTTGATGCTGATGCAATCGTTGTAATCCCGATCGGTGCACAGTCAAAGGAGCACGGTCACCATCTCCCCCTTAACACGGATTTCCTGTTGGCAACGGAGCTTACCGCCCGGGTAGTTGCCGAACTTCCAGTTGTCGCCGCACCTGTCGTCAGCTTTGGCTATTATCCTGCGTTTCGCCATTATCCTGGCAGCCAGCATCTCAAGGCGGAGACATTTATCGCACTTTTACGTGACCTGATTGAAGGCTTTATCAGCCAGGGTGTAAAAAGTATCGCGTTAATAAATACCGGTGTATCCACCGAAGGACCAATTCAAATCCTGTCCCGCGAGATCCTCGAGCACCACGGTGTCCGCATATCTGTTGCCGATATTCGCAACCTCGGCGCAAACGCTGATGACCTGTTCGAGCAGAAACTGGGTGGGCACGGTGACGAACATGAAACATCCATGATCATGGCAATCAAACCTGAAGCGGTATACCTGGATCGGGCACGCACTGATTATGGGGAGATGCTGGTGCAGCCAGATACTGTTTTCTATCGCAGCAGCATCTTCGCCGATAGACCGGGATCTGGCGTGGATCATAGCGAAACCGGGATTCGTGGCGACCCGACTCTCGCCAGTGTGGAGAAGGGGCAGGCTGCGCTTGATGCTATGGCGACCGATCTGATCGATGGGCTGCGCGTGCTGTACCCGGAATCAACGGGCGGTTAGCCGACGGCCTTATTCGTGGCCTGGGCGTCTGATCTTACCATTCGCGGCTAAAGCCGCTCCCACAGATTATGCCGGCCCGCGATATTCCGCCAACGTCACTGAAATCTGTGGGAGCGGCTTTAGCCGCGAATAGCCCTTTGAGATAACGCCCGATTTACGCATTACACAATCGCTTGCTATCGCTTATGTTTAAGCGATCGACATATTTCAAAAACATGTCTACGCAATCGACGGTTGTTTTTAAGTTGACTAATTTCTTCCTGCAATTATGTCGAACTGCAAGTCGTTGCTTCTAATTGCATTAAATTTTTATTTAAAATATTTTTAAAACAACAAGCAAATTGATTGACAGTTTGTTTTCGCTTGTGAAACTCTGCGCGAACCAATGACAAAGGCATACCTTTCGTGAGGAAGGGACGCAAAGCCACCGGTCTCGTTTTTTGCAGACAGCGGAGTTTCCATAATGAATTTTCTCCTTAGTATTACACCCTCACCTGTTCTATCCGCGGTTCTGTGGATTGTGCTGTTTATCGCTGCTCTATATTTTGCACGACCAACGGCGCACAAACTTATTCTTGCGACGGGCAGTTCGTTATACAAAATGTTTCGTACTGCATCGCTATCAGCAATTAAAGCTGAAGCGGGACTCGCCAAAAGGAACAGGGAAGTATTGCTGGCGGCCGGGCGTGAGGCAAAAGAGCGGATCGTTGAACGTGAGTTCGACCGGATCAATGAGACAGTACGTAAGGACCTGTCAAATTTCTCCGCACTGCACCGAAACCTCAGTGAGTCAATCAATCGTATCGAGGAAGATCACAGGGAGGCGGTTGATGTTCCACCGGATCCACCAGGGTGGGTAAAAGCTGTTGAGGCCGTCGCTGATCTTGACTCGAGAGACAGCCGTGTTGGTGTAGGCGGCGTACTGAGCGATATCCACAAATCACTGGTCAAGGCACATAAAGAAGCCATGGTTGCGTATCACGAGGCCAGCGGAAAACGCCATCTCCTGTTACGGAAAATGCGCCCGGAATGGCGTCAGATTCAGCAGACGTTGGGCAGTGTTGGCAAGAACGTCGACAGCCTGCTCGGTCGATCGGCAACCATCGATCGTCACATGCAGGAATACGAAGACATCGTCAAAGGAGAGGATCGGGCAGTATCTGTTTTGTCTTCGTCCTCACTGGTCTATTTCTTCGTTTCGGCTCTGGTCATGGGCGTCGCCGTTGGTGGCGCAACGATCAACTTTTCACTGATCGCCCGACCGATGGCGGAGATGGTCGGGGGCACCAGCCTGATCGGTAATTTCCGCACCGCCGATATCGCGGCTCTCGTTATTATCCTGGTCGAGATTTCCATGGGCCTGTTCCTTATGGAATCACTGCGCATTACGCGCCTGTTTCCGGTAATTGGTGCGTTACCGGACAAAATCCGGGTGCGAATGATCTGGATTACGTTCACGATACTGTTCTTGTTAGCCAGCGTGGAAGCAGGTCTCGCATTTATGCGCGAAGTGCTGTTGCACGATGAACTCGCGACCAGCGCGCTCCTGCGGGGCGATGGCGCGCAGATCATTACCAACAACTATATGTGGATAACCACCGCAGCGCAGATGGGCATGGGCTTCATATTACCGTTCGCATTGACATTCGTTGCCATTCCCCTGGAAACGTTTGTACATTCCCTGCGGACCGTAGTCGGTCTGCTGGCGATCGGCGTTTTGCGAATTACTTCGTTAGTTTTGCGTTTGCTGGGCAGCGGATCGCGTTACGTCAGTGTACTCGTCGCGCAGCTGTACGACCTGCCGCTTTTCATCCCACTGTGGTGGGCATCAAGGGATGGCAACTCTGCCCATTCCGGCGACAATGACCTGCGAAAGGTGACGCTATGAAAACTCTCAGCTTCGGTATCGCTTGCATCCTGCTCGCAAGTTGTACGCCTTCTCAGCCGCAAAACGCCGGTGTCTACATGTTGATAGACACATCCGGCACCTATCGCGAAGAAATGCAGAAGGCTGAGCAGATCATCCGCTATACACTGTCCCGACTTGATGCGTCCGATTCAATCGCCGTCGCACGGGTCGACACGGGCAGCTTTAGTGAGAAAGACATCGTGGCGAAAATCACGTTTGACGACCGACCAAGCACAATAAATCGGCAAAAGCGGGTGTTCGCGGAGCAGATCAAAACCTTCGTCGAGATCGAAAAATCGTCACCCTACACGGATATCACCGGCGGCTTGCTGCAGGCGGTGGAATACCTTAATGAGAAGGGACCAGCGGCAAAAACTATACTGATTTTCTCTGATCTGAAGGAAGATCTGCAGGATGGATATATCCGTGACATCGAGTTCGATCTCGACGGCTTCGACATCATTGCATTGAATGTGACAAAGCTGCGCTCAGACAATGTTGACCCGCGGGAATATTTAACCCGACTCGAAGAGTGGCAAACCAAAGTCGAAAAATCCGGTGGTCACTGGCAGGTGATCAACGACCTGGAGGGTCTTGAGGGACTACTGTAAATCGGAAGCTTGAGCCACCATTAAGCGGTGGCAGCTTTGTGGCGAAGCCTGCGTAGCCAACCCGCGTCCAGATGCGGAAGTTGCTCAAGAGCGAGGTCCGCATCGCCATCATTGCGAAAAACTGTCCGCCACAGATCATGCAGGCTGATGCCGTGTGCCGGACGGTCGATGAGTTCAAATGTATCGCCGCATTGCAGTACACCTTCGTCTTCTACTCTGAGATACATGCCCAGGCGTCCACTATCAAGAAATCGCTGCGGAAACGTTGCATCACCAATTCGAATGCCGAGCTTGAAGCAGGGAAGACGTGGTTGTGTAATCGTGACAACAGCGGTGCCTATTTTATAGCGATCACCAATAATTACGTTCTCTTCTGACAGCCCGGCGACCGCCAGGTTTTCGCCGAAAGTTGCATCTTCCAGCGCGTCAACGCCCAGTTCTTTCGCCCAGCACACGTAGTGGTCCCGCGAGTAAGCGTAGATTGCTTTGTTGCGCCCACCATGGACGGTCAGGTCTGCCTGACCATCGCCGGCGAGATTCAGCGCCCCGACCTCGATTCTGCCATCGACTGGTGATTTGAATATCCCGGTAGTCACCGTTTTACCGTTGACACTGAGCTCGGTCGGACCGCCAACACACACCTGGACAATTTGCATTGTCATACCGCCCGCCTCCATTTTTTAGTTTGCCCGGAAACCATCAATGAACGCCAGAGTCCACACCTTTTGCCATCGTTTGCTCCGAATCGCCTCACCAGTCTCGCGAATTTATATGATAAACGAGGACTAATGTCGTTTGCTAATTGACCCGGACTCAGGAATTGCTCCAAACCGTGTAAAACAGAGCGGTTGCGCTTGTCAGCACGCTTGTGGAAAATGAAATCTCGTACAACACAACTGGACAATTGGAGAATCGAGATGCACAGGCTTTTTCTTTCCTTGGCAACGCTGGCGTTGATCGCATGTAATTCGGAACCGGCTGCAACAACGCAAGCCGAGACAGCCGCACCGCAAGAGTCACAACTCGCGGCAGTGCTGGACGCTCAGCCCGAGAAAGTCAAAGCGCGCTATCAATATCGTCATCCACAGGAAACACTGGAATTCTTCGGCATTGAGCCCGGCATGACCGTCATGGAGGCACTTCCAGGCGGTGGCTGGTATTCGAAAATACTCCTGCCTTACCTCGGCAAAGACGGCCACCTGATTGGTGCCGATTATGATTTGGATATGTATGCAGCATTTGGCTTTTACGACGACGAATCCCTTGAAAAGAAGAAAAGCTGGATAAGTAACTGGACGACTGAAGCGGAAACCTGGCGCAACGACAGCAGCGCCTCAATATCAGCATTTGTCCTGGGATCGATGCCCGACGATATGGCTGGTAGCGCCGATGCCGTTCTGTTCATCCGCGCTTTACACAACCTGAATAATTTCGAAGCCGATGGCGGATATTTGACGGCAGCGCTGGCAGACGCTTACGCCATCTTAAAGCCCGGTGGTATTGTTGGTATCGTTCAGCATCAAAGCAGCGACGAAATGTCAGACAAATGGGCGGACGGTGCAAACGGATATTTGAAAAAGAGCCTGGTCGTAGAGCATGTGGAAACTGCTGGTTTTGAGTTCGTGTCCGCCAGCAGCGTAAATGAGAACAACAATGACCGTCCAGGTGAAGAAGATTCTGTGTGGCGACTGCCACCGTCCTTCGATGGCAGCGAAGATGACCCCGAAAAACACGATGCGATGCAGGCAATCGGTGAATCGAATCGAATGACCTTGAAATTTCGTAAGCCGGAATAGACTGAACAGGAATTGACATGCGACATTGGCTTCTCGGCAGCGTATTTTTCGCGATATTTATCGTCAGTCAGCCACTTGCTGCGCAAAGCAACGTTGCGTTCGCGCCGGAGGTTTATTCGGCACACCGAGCTAACCTGATCAGCAAAATTGGTGATGGCGCAGCGATCATTCCATCGCGCCACCTGGTCGGCGAAGTGAGTTGGGGTGCCATCAGGATGGATCCCGATTTCTGGTATCTCACCGGAATCGAAACCGTTTACTCAGTTCTGGTTGTGACAAAATCTCGTACCGCTGTTTTCGTTCCCGACGAGCAACAGTTCCGCAGCGGACAGTTCCCGACGGCGGATTTCGACGCCTTTAGCGGCGCCCGGTGGAACCGCCCCGGTGACTGGATAATTACGCCAGACGCCAAAGGCAGGGAACGCAGTGGCATCGATGAAATCTACCCGCTCGCAGAACTCGAAGAGAGACTGGATGACCTGCTCGGCGACGCAAGCGCTGTCTATTTGCCACTGGATGACTCTGAACTTTTTGCACCGCCGGGTTTTGCGCCGCCCGTGACAGTCGCGCAACAAATGGTGGGCGCCTATGGAGAACACCTGAGCGATAGAGAGATAAGGGATCTAAAGCCTGTTCTGAATGGACTGCGAGCGGTCAAGGATGAGCATGAAATCGCAGCCTTGCGGCGTGCTGCAGAAATCAGCGCCAAAGGTCTGGTCGAGGCCATGCGCCAGGTTCGCCCGGGCATGAACGATCTTGAAGTAGCCGGATTGATGGAATACGTATGGAAACAGGAAGGATCGCCGCGCGGCGCATTTGAGATCATCGTGAAATCCGGATCGAAAATGCAATTCTTCACCATCACCAATCAACAATATAGTGCGGCGGACCGAATAATGCAGGATGGCGAATTGTTGTTCGTCGACTACGGCGCTGCTGAATTCATGACCTACACATCTGACCTTTGTCGCACATTCCCGGTCTCCGGAAAGTTTACCGATGAGCAAAGAAAGTATTACGACATCGTCGATGAGGCCAGGGCAGCGTCCATTGCAAAAATTAAACCGGGAGTTATGTTGCTCGACGTGGTCAAAGCCGCTGCAGAAGTTTTTCAAAAACATGGCCTCGAACAGTTTGAAGACATTGATGCCATGGGAGCAAACAAAGTTTGGGGCATGATGCCCTCACCCACCCACTACCTGACTCGCGACGCCGGTATGGTCCGTGGAGTGCGTGCACTCGGGCATTTCATTGGTCTTGATGTCGCCGAGCGCTTCGACTCAACCCGCCCGCTGGAAGCAGGCATGGTATTCACCGTTGAACCCAAGATTTATATTCCAGAAAAAAATATTTCGATAATGATCGAAGACATGGTCGTCGTTACGGAAGATGGTGTTGACGTACTGTCAGACGGTGTACCAACAAGCTCCGCAGAGATTGAACGCCTGATGCTGGAAGCTCGCCAGGCAGACTAGTTGCATTAACTCAGACCCGCCCGTACGAAGTGCGTCGGTATTGATCGTTTTCGATAACCTGCTGGCCCCGAAAGCTGACGCTCAAATCACAGGGAACCAAGGAAATTGAGGGGCTGCTTTCGGTCAAAAGCGGCCATTAAGATTAATAGGAATAAGCGGAATTTCGTCAACTAAGCGAGAACTTCAACTTTAGCTCCACATTGCACGATCCCGGAACCCATCGTTTTCAATGCGACTCCCGCTCTACCTTCGTTGCATTTCAGAATCATCCGAATCACATCGGTGTCACGCGGAAGGTCCCCTTGACTCAAAGCGACCATAATGCACCGCCGTGTATCGTCATACACTTGACACGTCAACGATCCAAGGGTCACGTCTCTATTCACCCAGTCGTTTTCAATGAAGCCTGTCGCACCAGTTTTGATCAGAAAATTTGGGCGGAATCGGGCTGGGTGGACGATTGACGTTGGTAATAGTCGCTGTAGCTCAACCAGAGTTGCGGAGGTCAACAATTGCAAAGGCGCACAATCAAAAAACGCTTCAGTTTCCGGCATGAACAGGAATGGCTCCCCCTCTCCCTCAGTTACGGCCGTCGGAAACTCGTGTTGTATCGTCTCCGTATCGTTGGCTGATCGTGTAGTGACCTGTCGTCCCAGGAGATCGGAGAGGCCGCGCGCTACCGCGGCCGAATCAGCCACATATTCACGATTATCCGGGAGACTTATTATCACATCGCTGCCGCTCGTCCACGCTCGACAACGTAGCAAGTCGGCGTATCGCTTCGCGCTCAACGATACGCCCGACTCGGCGTCTACTACCGCCCATCGCCGATCTCCTTGAATACCGCCGGGACCGACGATCGCTTGCTCCAACTGCTCCCCCAGCATTGACTTAACCGGGTACCGCCAAATTTCAGCTAATTCCATATCTGCTACTTGTAGTTACGATCGGTTGTTCTAACCAGGCGGAGTGACTGCTTTGGGTCAATAGCGGCCTGTCAGTAAGTAAGAAATACTACCACCTGAGTGGCTGGTATCGGGGGTAGAGCAGCCACTCGCCGCTGTATTTTTCCGCCCTGCTCCCTGAGTGACCGTTTTCCCGAAAGCAGACATTCGCGAGGCTAGATTTCGTCAACATTGAGCGGCTGCTTTCGGTCAGAAGCGGTCGCTCAGCGACTCCCTTGACGGGCTCTTTCGGTATGAACTAGCCGCCCATGTGGGCCCGCATGGTGGCGAAAAATTCTTCTTGGTTGGCCTCGCGGTCGGCGTCAACTTTCTTGGAGACATCACTTGACGCCATCAGCGTCTGCCATTCCTTCAAGCCTTGGATTTCGGCAGCTATATCCCAATCAAGGCTGGCCTTGGTCAGGGCCACCACGCTCATTACGTAGTGCAGGTAGATATCTGCCATGGTCAATTTGACGCCGGCGATGTACGGGTCAAAGCTCCCGATGCGATTCAGCGCGCCGATACCGCGGCTCACAACGCTGCGAACTTCCTCATCCAGTGCAGCAGGCACGGCCTTCTTGGCAAACACAAAGGGAATCAGCCGACGGCACGGTAATTCCAGGTAGAGCTCGCTTATTCGCATCATTTGCC
>CAYOHF010000036.1:0-28372 GCA_964403695.1 uncultured Woeseiaceae bacterium
TTTCTTGTTCTACAAAGAGTCGGTAACGACCCTTTAATGCTGTCTTATTAACGGCAAGCTGAAGGTAACCACTTCGGATTAGCACCAAGAATGTTACCGCCAGTGCAAGTCCATACTACACTACCGCCACCTGCACCGTTCGGCGTCAGGTCCAGTTGCGCACCACCAATACTCGCGTTCGCGTCCAATCCGTATGTAGCCTGAACTAAACCATTAGCGCCGATTTGAATACCCGTTACGTATTTACCGAGAATGGTTCCAGCGAGTGCCATGCCGGCTTCGGTGTTGGTAACTGGCATTACACCACTGTCCATGAATGCCTCAGAAACGGCAGCTTTAGCACCAGAAGCCAGGTTCAGACCTTCAGATACCTGTGCGCGAATCGTGTAATCCTGGTAAGCAGGAATAGCGATCGCAGCCAATATGCCGATAATGGCAACTACGATCATGAGTTCGATCAATGTAAAACCCTGTTGAACTTTCTTCATTTCAATCTCCATGAAATATTAAACGTGTCAGTCATTAACAAATACGGCGTTGCCGCCTGTACTGGGTATAAAGCAAGGCCCGTGCCACAATTGGCCCATTAGACGTAAATTATTGTTATTAATAGTATTTTAGATTCTTCGGCAGATGAGAGTGAAGCTGAAAAACACTTCAGTTATGGCAGATTTGGTCAAATCGTGTCCAAAGGTGACAAAAATTGTCACCTATATTCACCGCAATCGCCCGTGCCGATAGATTGCCTATCAAAGGGATTCAGTAAGCGCTCCTATCGTACGGCGGGCTCCTACAATTCTAATTAGCACTGTAGGAGCCCGCTCAGCGGGCGATCACTCGATATTCAGTTTCTTGATGCGGTACCTGAGCTGGCGGAAAGTCAGCCCGAGTAGTTTGGCGGCGGCAGTTTTGTTGTAGCGGGTTTTTTCCAGTGCGTCGACGATCGCCTGTCGCTGCACATCATCAATCTGGTCACCCAGATCGGTTGCAGTAGTTATTGCGGCCTGGGTATTGCTACTGCCTGAGCGAAGCGCCAGGTCTGCCGATGCGATGGATCCGCTGGCACATAATGTGACTGCCCTTTCCAGCATATTCTCCAGTTCCCGGACATTGCCGGGAAAACCATAGTTCCGCAACGCCGCCCTCGCGCCGTCATCCAGTGCAGCGGCGGACGATCCGAGGCGTTGCAGAATATTGCCAGCCAACAGCAGTATATCGTCGCCTCTTTCGCGCAATGCCGGCACCTGCAGTTCAATGACATTGATGCGATAGAAGAGATCTTCACGGAAGTCGCCGCGTTTGACCATATCGGCAAGGTCCTGGTGAGTTGCGGAGAGTATGCGCACGTTGACGGATTCTTCTTTCGCGGAACCGACCGGCCTGATTGTCTGTTCCTGGATAACGCGCAGCAATTTGACCTGCATGGAGAGCGGTAAATCGGCAATTTCATCGAGAAATAAAGTGCCGGTATTGGCCGCCTGTACCAGGCCGACCTTGTCGTGCACGGCGCCCGTAAAGGAACCCTTGCGATGGCCAAAAAACTCGCTCTCGACTAACTCCGAAGGTATCGCACCGCAATTGATCGGCACAAAAGGACCGTCTTTACGCGAACTCCTGGCATGAATCTGGCGCGCAACCAACTCCTTGCCGGTGCCGGATTCACCGGAAATATGCACCGGTGCCTGGCTACGGGCAACCTTGTCAATGAGTTGCCGCAAATCTTCCATGGCCACGGAGTCGCCCAGCAAGCGTGACGCTTCGTCGACGCTCTTGTCGTCCAGTTTCAAGGCGCTTTCGACAATATTGCGCAAATTTTGCAAATCGAGAGGCTTGGTGATGAAGTCGAATGCGCCCAGTTTTAACGCCTGTACAGCAGTCTCTACATTACCGTGCGCCGTGATGACGGCAACAGGCACGCCGGCGGAATGTGTTTGCATCCATTCGACCAGTTCCAGGCCGTCTCCGTCCGGTAGCCGCATGTCAGTGAGGCACAAATCAAATCGCTGTTTGCTGAGCTCTGCTTTTGCACCACTCACATTTTCGGCGACTACGGTGGCAATGTTCATCCGACCCAGCGTCAGGGCCAGCAGCTCACAAATATCAGGTTCATCATCAATGACCAGTGCTAAGGGCTTACTCATTAACTATCCACCGCCTCCCAACGGTCCGGATCAGGGAAAACAATTCTGAAAATACTGCCACCGCTTTCGCGTGCCTGGTAAACGAGTGTGGCACGGTTCAGTTCGCAAAGTTCTCGTGAAATATACAGGCCGAGCCCGGTGCCGCCACTGCGGTCAGTGAAAAATGGTTCAAAAATCTTGTCGACAGTCGCCGCGTCAACGCCAAGCCCCTGGTCGAGAACTTCGAGGTATGGCTGACCGGATCGCTGCGTTCGCCCGCATTTAAGCTCGACCAGGATGCCGCCGGTTTCGCTGGCGTACTTGACGGCGTTGTCACAGAGATTCCACATCACCTGGCGCAGGTGACTCGGATCCATTCTTATCTCGACGCTGTCGTCACTGTCTATGACGCTCAGCTCACCCTCCTGCAATTCCAGCGTGCGCGTGAACTCAGTAGCAAACTCCTGCAGCCACGGCTGCAGCACAAATTGCTCCGGTCGGCTCGATTCGCGCCGCGACAGTTGCAGGATATTCTCTATGATATGGCTGACCCGTTCGGAGTGCGTACGGATAATTTCTGTCAGGCGTAAATCTTCCTCGGTCATCCCTGCAGACTCGGCGAGCAGTTGCCCGGCGTGACTCATGGCGCCGACGGGATTACGAATTTCATGCGCGATGCTGGCGCTAAGCCGGCCCAGGGAGGCAAGTTTCGATTGTTGCACCCGGGCATTCATGAGGCTCGCATCTTCAAGAAAAACCAGGATAGGCCCGCTGCGGCCGTGGCCTTTTCCGAGCGGCGCCAGGTGCGCCTTGATGCGCGCACTTTCATCATCCGCGTTCATTGTCAGTTCGGTGTGAGACGCTTCAGAGTCATTGATTCGCCAGGTCGAAATATAATCAGCCAGGTCTCCAGATACCGCACCGATTGCGCCGCCGTGACTGTCCGCCGATGCGCCAAGTATTTTTGCGGCTGAGGTATTCATCAGGCGAATCCTGTTATCCGCATCTACCACCACGATGCTCTCGCGCAAGTGCTGCACAATGTACTCATTCAATTCCGATAGGTTGGCAAGATCCACGCCGCGTTGGCGCGCCAGCGCCTCGCTGAACTGGATACGGCGTGCCAGCGGTCGTGCAGCAAGAGAAATAGCAAAGATGATCGCACCAAGCACGCCGGCTGCCGAATAATTGCCACTGTCACTGACACCGCCAATTTGCGAAAAAAACTGCTCGCCGAGAATCGCAATAGTGGCCAGTGCGGCAAAGAAGGCTGGCACCTGCAACGGCAAAATCATACTGCCAGCGCCGACAAATACGACCAGCAATCCACCCAGTCCGCTGGAGATTCCGCCGCTGGCGTGCATGAGAATGACGATTGCTGCGATATCGACCGTGACCTGGGCCAGAGTCTGCGGGCCGACACTCACCCAGCGCCCACGTATTGCCAGTGCAGAAATGACCGCGAAAACCAGGTAACCGGCTGCAGTTGCAGAGAATAATGCCGGATAGCGTTCGCCGAACAGGCGCGGATTGTCGCCGGCGAAAAATAACCCAAGCAGAATCAGCGCGAGAACCAGCCGAAATACGTTGAGCGTGCCAAGGACCCGCCAGGTGAGATCAGATTCATCGATTCCGCCTGGTAGCAGGGAATCGACGCGCAGTGATCGCGTATCTGTCATTGCCTGGACCATAAATTTAGGTATTGCCTTGCAAGCTCAGCGCAGATTGTAGTCCAAGAGCGGTCGCAACCCCGAATATTTCACGAGTGGCGGGACTGCAGTCCGCTATATTTTTGCGTCTGCCGCGGCTTTGCTCCAAAATACGCCGTCGCAATATGCCCGCACGTTATTTTCAGGCAGAACTCTGCAAACCGAACCTTCCCCGGACAACCAGTAAATATGAACCTACACGAATACCAATCCAAAGAGTTATTCGCCGAATACGGCATCCCGGTGCCACAGGGCATAGCCGTGGAGACTGCGGACGCTGCAGTCGCTGCCGCAGAGAAACTGGGCGGTGATCTGTGGGTGGTCAAAGCACAGGTTCACGCCGGTGGCCGCGGTAAGGCAGGCGGCGTCAAGCTGGCTCGCAGCGCGGATGAGGTTCGCCAATACGCGTCAGACATGCTGGGTACGCAACTGGTAACGCACCAGTCGGGTCCTGAGGGCTTGCCGGTCAATGTCGTCTACATCGAAGAGGGCTCGGAGATAGAGCGCGAGCTGTATCTCAGCATGCTGGTTGATCGCGAGGCCTCGCAGGTCGCCTTCATCGCATCTGCGGCCGGTGGCATGGATATCGAGCAGGTTGCAGTAGATTCGCCGGAACAGATTTTCAACGTCGTGGTATCTCCGGATGCCGGGCTACAGCCATACCAGGCTCGCCAGCTCTCGTTTGGTCTCGAGCTGGATAAAACGCAAAGCCGCCAATTTGCCGGCCTGATCCAGAACCTCTATCGACTGTTCGAGGAGTGTGACGCCAGCCTGGTTGAGGTGAATCCGTTGATCATAAACGGCGCCGGCGATGTCATTGCGCTGGATGGCAAGATCAATATTGAAGATAACGCCTTGTATCGCCAGAAAAGGCTGACCGCGATGCGTGATGCGACGCAGGAAGACGAGAAGGAACGTGAGGCGGCCGAACATGACCTTAGTTATGTATCGCTGGATGGCAATATAGCCTGCATGGTCAATGGCGCAGGTCTGGCAATGGCGACCATGGACCTGATCAAACTGCATGGCGGCGAGCCGGCAAACTTTCTCGATGTTGGCGGGGGCGCTACCAGTGAACGCGTTGCGAATGCCTTTAAACTTATTCTCTCTAACGAAAAAGTAGCCGCAATCCTGGTCAACATCTTCGGCGGCATCGTTCGCTGTGATTTGATTGCCGAGGGCATCATCAGCGCGGTTAAGGAAGTTGGTGTCACTGTGCCGGTGGTTGTGCGCCTTGAGGGCACGAATGTCGACAAAGGGCGAGCACTGCTTGCCGAAAGCGGGCTGGACATCATCTCAGCCGAAAATCTAACCGATGCAGCGAAGAAAGCCGTCGCTGCCGCCAAGTAACGCAGCAGGAATTGCCGATATATGAGCATACTGGTCAACAAAAACAGCAAAATAGTTTGTCAGGGAATAACCGGCAATCAGGGTTCATTTCACACTGAACAATGCATTGCATACGGAACCAGCGTGGTCGCCGGTGTAACGCCGGGCCGTGGCGGTGAAACGCACCTGGACGTGCCGGTTTACAATACGATGCGCGAAGCCGTTGCCGAAACCGGTGCTGACGTCAGCATGATCTATGTGCCGGCGCCATTCGCCGCAGACGCGATTCTTGAAGCGGCTGATTCCGGAGTGGAGCTGATCGTCTGCATTACAGAGGGCATTCCGGTTCTTGATATGGTTAAAGTCAAATCTGCCTTGCGGAGCTATGACTGTCGGCTGATTGGACCCAACTGCCCGGGCGTCATTACACCGGATGAGTGCAAGATTGGCATTATGCCGGGCTTTATCCACCAGAAAGGCAGGATCGGCGTCATTTCCCGCTCTGGCACGCTGACTTATGAGGCTGTTTATCAAACAACGCAGAACGGTCTTGGTCAGAGTACCTGTGTAGGTATAGGCGGCGACCCGGTCCGTGGCATGAGTTTTATCGATTGCCTCGAACTATTCGAGGCCGATCCGGAAACAGAAGGCGTAGTAATGGTCGGGGAAATTGGCGGAACCGATGAGGAAGCCGCTGCCGAATTCATTCAGTCAGAAGTATCCAAGCCAGTAGTCGCCTACATCGCGGGTGTTACTGCACCGCCAGGCAAGCGTATGGGGCATGCGGGCGCTATTATTGCCGGGGGCAAGGGCACCGCGGCGGACAAGTTCAAGGCACTCGATGCCGCTGGTGTTGCTACGGTGCGCTCACCTGCGGAACTTGGCAGCAAGATGATGGAAATTTTGAACAGCTGATCGGGGTGGCTGCCACACGGGAGTCAACGCGCAGCTAAAACGCGTGCAGCAAATATGATTGTGCAAACGCAATGACTGACCAAATCACTGTCGCACTGGCGCAGCTCGATCTCGTGGTCGGCGATGTTGCTGGTAACACAGCAAGGATTCTCGAATACTCTGCACGTGCGCATGACGAGATGCGGGCCGACCTGGTGGTATTCCCTGAGCTCAGTATTTGCGGTTACCCGCCGGAGGATCTGCTATTTCACTCGGGTCTGCAAAAGCGCGTCGATACCGCACTCGATACGATTCGCAACACGGTAAGAGATATTGCTGTGTTGATTGGATTCCCGGACTACCACGGTGAGGACATATTCAATTCCTGCGTCGTCTTCAAAGATGGCGAGGTTCTCGCCCACTACCGAAAACACGTTTTGCCGAACTATCGCGTATTCGACGAAAAGCGTTATTTCACGGCTGGCAAGAACCCGGCAGTATTTTCTCTGAATGGCATTCGCATCGGCATCAACATCTGCGAAGACGTGTGGCGTAGTGGCCCGGCGGCGGCGAGTCGAGCGGCAGGTGCTGAAGTGCTTGTTGCAATAAACGGGTCACCGTACGAGATAGGCAGTCAGGCGAGCAGGGAACAAGCGTTGCGGAAACGAGTCATTGAAACCGGCATTCCCGCCATGTATCTCAACATGGTTGGCGGTCAGGATGAGCTCGTCTTCGACGGCGGTTCGTTCGCCCTGGACCGGGACGGCGCCATCAAATTCCGTGCCGAACCATTTAGTGAGGGTCTGTATCGATTGCAGTTCAAGGCAGATGGTTCCGGCGTTGTACCGGCGGTGGCGGAAATCGCACCGATGTTGTCGACTGACCAAAGCGTTTACGAAGCGCTTGTCTGCGGTACACGTGACTACGTCAACAAACATGAATTTCCCGGCGTTGTACTCGGCCTGTCCGGCGGTATTGATTCCGCTTTAATTCTTGCGCTAGCCTGCGATGCTCTCGGTGCGGACAAAGTTCGCGCAGTCATGATGCCGTTCCGTTACACCAGTAATATGAGTCAGGAAGACGCGGCAAAACAGGCAGAACTTCTGCAGGTGCGGTATGACGTTATTCCGATCGAACCGATTTACGAGGCGACCGTTGGGCAACTCGATGAGGTGTTCACCGACTGCGAAACCGACGTCACTGAAGAAAACATTCAGGCGCGCTGTCGCGGTTTGCTGTTAATGGCGATATCAAACAAGACCGGAAGCATGTTGCTGACTACCGGAAACAAGAGCGAGATGGCGGTCGGTTACGCAACCTTGTACGGCGACATGGCGGGTGGTTTTGCGCCGATCAAGGACTGCAGCAAGTCATTGGTTTATCGACTTGCCCGTTACCGGAATTCAGTGAGTGCTGCGATCCCGGAGCGCGTTATTACACGGCCACCGTCAGCCGAGTTGCGGCCAAATCAAAAAGACAGCGATTCGCTGCCCGATTACGACATTCTCGATCCAATTCTTGCGGCGTTTATTGAAGAGGATCTGTCAGTGAGTGAGATCGTTGCCAGCGGTTTTGAGCGTGATGTCGTCATACGTGTGCTGGAAATGGTCAAGCGCAACGAGTACAAACGCCGCCAGGCACCACCGGGGATCAGGATCAGCAAAAGGGCATTTGGACGGGACTGGCGCTATCCGATAACATCGGGCTATACGTTTCCGGAGTAAGCAATCGCGGCGGGACGCCCAGTTCACCTGATCCATTGCAAATCGTGGAGAGGACAATCGCGAACTGATATTTATTGTACTAAAGATCAATTTGCACCGGCCTGGTTCGCTAATATCGAAAAAGCGGGCAAATTGGCCGCGATTCCCTAAATCAATTCTGTGCCAGCGGATCGCCCGAGAAATTCTTCTCAAGGACGCGTCTTGTATCCTCAGCCAGGCCATTCATGCCCAGGCCCTCATAGCAAATGATCATGAGTCTGAGCGAATCTGCTCCGCTGTCGGCGCCATGATAAGTTTCGATGGCGATCTTGACGCGATTCAGCGCCGCGACGTAGGCCCCGCGCTCGATATAGAACCGCGCAACTTCATTTTCATAGGCGGCCAGGCGATTTTTCAAGTAGACCATGCGTTGCTGTGCGTCTTCAGAATACGGGCTCGCGGGGTAACGCTCGACCAGCCGGCTGAACAGTGAAAATGCGACTTCGCCATCGCGCGGTGGACGTTTGTTGATGTCCTTTCTGAACACGCGCTCAAGCCAGCCTTGGCCACGATCAAAATAGGCCAGGCCTTTGATATAGATGGCATAGTCGACTCGCTGATGAGTCGGATTTTCGCGCAGGAACGTATCCGCGGCGTCGATTGCCTGTTCGACCCGGCCATCTTTGTAATACGCATAGGCCAGCTCAAGTTGAATCTGCGTACTGAAGTCACTAAACGGAAATCTGGCCTGCAGCCCCTCGAAAATGGCGATAGCTTTGCGGTAATTGCCAACGTCTACAGCATGTTGCGCATCGGTGTAGGCGTCCTTGATATTGGTGGCGAGATCAAACTCTTCATTCCCCGCGCAACCGGCGGACAGGACGGCTATGACGGCCAACGCGGGAACCACGCGCAGCAACCGCAAGCGGCGCCTGAGCGCGCTGGCGGAGAGGAAATATTTTCTGACGCGATGTAGATTCATGATTCTTTGTGGTCAATTATGCTTTCGGGACCTTATTTCGGGCCGGACTTTGCATGAATCCGACGCGATCAGCAAGTATATCGTAAACTGCGCGTCGCCCAATACCGG
This sequence comes from uncultured Woeseiaceae bacterium, assembly GCA_964403695.1. Classification (GTDB taxonomy): domain Bacteria; phylum Pseudomonadota; class Gammaproteobacteria; order Steroidobacterales; family Woeseiaceae; genus SZUA-117. The sequence goes on from CAYOHF010000036.1 coordinate 8,846, forward strand.
GGCCAATTTGACCCTTTATATAGCAAAAGCACCGACCGAATGAGCAGATGACGACCCCGCCCGAGCAAAAAACAGTACCAGACGAGCTGGCAGGCCATAGATTGGACCAGGCGCTGGCACAGATGTTTCCGCAATTCTCCCGCAGTCGCCTGAAGAGCTGGATATTGCAGGGTTTCGTAACCGTCGATGAACGTGAATTGCGGCCTCGGGATACGGTTTCTGGTGGAGAAAATATTCTCTTGCTGCCGCAGCCCGAGATTGCCGTGATCAGTGAGCCGGAGCCACTGGACCTGGATATCGCCTACGAGGACGAGGACTTGCTGGTAGTCAACAAACCGGCAGGGCTGGTTGTGCATCCCGGCGCTGGCAATACCCGCGGTACATTGATGAACGGCCTGCTGCACCGGATACCCGAGCTCGAACAATTGCCCCGCGCAGGAATTGTGCACCGGCTGGACAAGGAAACCAGTGGTCTGATGCTGGTAGGCAAGAATCTTGAGGCGCACACCTCGCTGGTGCGCAAACTTGCCGATCGTGAGATTTCTCGTCATTACCTTGCAGTCTGTACGGGTGTGTTGACTGGCGGTGGCACGATCGATGCGCCCATAGGAAGACATCCGACCGACCGTGTGAAGATGAGCGTGCAGAGCAAGGGCAAACCAGCGATAACTCATTATCGTGTGTTGCAAAGATTCGCGGCGCACACTTATATAAGCGTGCAGCTCGAAACCGGGCGTACGCACCAGATTCGAGTGCACTTCGCGCATCGTCGAAATTCACTGGTTGGAGACCAGGGTTATGGTGGCCGCCTCGCGTTGCCTGCCGGTGCCTCCACCGAATTACAGGATGTGCTGCGCCGGTTTCGCCGGCAAGCATTACACGCAACCCGGCTGGCGTTCAGCCACCCACGTAGCGGAGATGATGTGGATTGCGAGGTGGAGCCACCGGATGACTTTCTGGGCTTGATTGCTGCACTAACGAAAGATGCCGGACAAAAGTAATGAATTCTCCGCTGGAGTGGATTACTGCTGACTGGCCGGCGCCAGCCGGTATTGTCGCCGGTTGCACGTCCCGGCAGGGTGGGGTCAGCCAGGGCAATTATGCGTCTCTCAACCTCGGCGCGCACGTTGCTGATGATGATGCAGCCGTTCTTGAGAACAGACGCCGGTTCAGGTTGCAATGCGAACTACCCGCGGAACCGCGCTGGCTAGCGCAGATTCATGGAACGACCGTTGCAGTTGACCCGCTTGTGGATTCGCCGACAACCGCGGATGCGGCGTACACACGCGAAACCGCTGTTGTCTGCGCGGTATTAACGGCCGATTGTCTGCCCGTGTTATTTGTATCGGTCGATGGCAGCGAACTGGCGGTAGCACATGCTGGCTGGCGCGGACTTAACGCGGGTGTGCTTGAGGCTACTGTGAACGAATTCTCATCACCGCCGGGCGATTTGCTGGCCTGGCTTGGGCCGGCAATTTCACAAGCGGCATTTGAGGTAGGTCACGAAGTCCGCGATGTATTTCTGGAAGACGACGCTGCCGCGGCCGCTTGTTTCGTCGCAAATCAGCGCGGGCGCTGGCAGGCAGATTTGTATGCACTGGCCAGGCAACGACTGCTGCGGACGGGAGTCACGCAGGTATTTGGCGGCGATTTCTGTACTTACGACAATTCCGCGCGCTTTTTCTCCTATCGACGAGATGGTGAGTGCGGCAGGATGGCCAGCTTCATCTTCAGGGCCCCGCCTGCCCGCACTATCGGTGCTTGAAATGGGCTGATTCGGGCCAATGTATTGCTCAGATTTTGATGCCGTAGCAGGATTAAGCAATGCGAATGGACAAACTGACAAGCAAGTTTCAAATGGCGCTGGCCGAGGCGCAGTCCCTGGCTGTGGGGCTGGATCAGCAGTTTATCGAGCCCGCACACGTGATGGTGGCGCTACTCGATCAGGAAGGCGGCATGGTCCGCGGCCTGCTCACGAAATCGGGTGCCAACGTCAACCTGTTGCGTTCCCAGCTGGGCGAGGCGCTGGATCGCCTGCCGAAAGTCGAAGGTACTGGCGGCGAAATTCATATCGGCAACGATGTGTCCAAACTTCTGAACCTGACCGACAAGCTGGCGCAAGAGCGCAACGACCAGTACATCTCCAGCGAACTATTCGTACTTGCAGCGCTGGACAAGAAGTCACCGCTGGCATCAATGATGAATCAGGCGGGTGCCGTGCACGGCGCGGTCGAGAAATCTATCGACGAATTGCGCGGTGGACAAGAGGTCAACGACCCGAATGCCGAAGATGCGCGCCAGGCCCTGGAGAAATATACGATTGACCTGACCGAGCTCGCGGAGCAGGGCAAGCTTGACCCGATTGTCGGCCGCGATGATGAGATTCGTCGCACCATCCAGATTCTGCAAAGACGAACCAAGAACAATCCGGTGCTCATCGGTGAACCCGGTGTTGGCAAGACGGCAATTGTTGAAGGTCTTGCGCAAAGAATCGTAAACAATGAGATTCCCGAGGGTCTGCGTAACAAGCGGATTCTATCGCTCGACATGGGCGCGTTGATTGCTGGCGCCAAGTTTCGCGGCGAATTCGAGGAACGTCTCAAAGCTGTTCTGAACGATCTCGCCAAGCAGGAGGGCCAGGTTATCCTCTTCATTGACGAGCTGCATACCATGGTCGGTGCCGGCAAGGCTGAAGGCTCCATGGATGCAGGCAATATGCTAAAGCCCGCCCTGGCACGCGGCGAACTGCACTGTGTCGGCGCTACCACGCTGGACGAGTATCGAAAATACCTGGAGAAAGACGCAGCACTCGAGCGCCGTTTTCAGAAGGTTGTTGTTGGCGAACCGACGGTGGAGGACACCATCGCGATTTTACGTGGGCTTAAGGAACGTTATGAAGTGCACCACGGCGTCGAAATTACGGACCCGGCAATCGTGGCGGCAGCGACTTTGTCACACCGCTACATCAGCGACCGACAACTACCGGACAAAGCGATCGACCTGATCGACGAGGCGGCATCGCGCATTCGCATAGAGATTGATTCCAAGCCGGAAGAAATGGACAAACTTGAGCGCCGCATCATCCAGTTGAAGATCGAACGGGAGGCGCTGAAGAAAGAGTCAGATGATGCTTCGCGAAAAAGGCTCGATGATATCGAGTCGCAACTTGGCGAGCTCGAGAAAGAATTTTCCGATCTCGAGGAAATCTGGAAATCTGAAAAGGCCGCGATGCAGGGTGCTGCCCACATCAAAGAGGAGCTGGAGCGCACCCGCCTCGAGCTTGAAACAGCACACCGGGCCAATGATCTCGCGCGCATGTCAGAGCTGCAGTATGGACAGATCCCCGAACTGGAGAAGCAGCTTGAGGAGGCTTTGCGTACAGAACCGCAAGAGACAACGCTTCTGCGCAATAATGTTACGGAAGCGGAAGTTGCTGAAATCGTTTCGACATGGACCGGTATCCCGGTCTCGAAAATGCTTGAAGGTGAGAAAGATAAGCTGTTGCAAATGGAAGCTCATATTCAAGAACGTATTGTCGGCCAGAATGAAGCTGTTACTGCGGTGGCGAATGCCATTCGCCGTTCACGGGCCGGCTTGTCGGATCCGAGTCGCCCAATCGGTTCGTTTCTGTTTCTGGGACCAACCGGTGTCGGTAAAACCGAATTGACCAAAGCACTCGCCAACTTCATGTTTGATACGGACGATGCAATGGTGCGTCTTGATATGTCCGAGTTCATGGAGAAACATTCGGTCGCCCGCCTGATCGGTGCACCGCCTGGATATGTCGGTTATGACGAAGGTGGCTATCTGACCGAAGCAGTTCGTCGCCGCCCGTATTCGGTCATATTGCTCGACGAAGTCGAGAAGGCTCATCCGGATGTCTTCAACGTTTTGCTGCAGGTGCTCGATGATGGTCGCCTGACCGATGGCCAGGGACGAACCGTCGATTTCCGAAATACGGTGATCGTGATGACCTCTAACCTCGGCTCGCAAAGGATCCAGGAGCTCGCCGGCGAGGAAAATTATGACGTTATGAAGGAATCGGTGATGGAAATCGTCGCACAACATTTTCGGCCGGAGTTCATGAATCGTGTCGACGATATCGTCGTATTCCACCCGCTGGGCCGCGAGCATATTCGCGCGATTGTCGATATTCAGCTTGGCTATCTGCACGAAAGGCTGGCAGACCGGGATATGACGATTGTGCTCTCCGATGCTGCCCGGGACAGACTGGCAGAGGCCGGGTTTGACCCGGTCTATGGGGCAAGGCCATTGAAAAGGGCTATCCAGCAGCAGGTGGAGAACCCGCTGGCGCAGGAAATTCTGCAGGGCCGCTTCAATCCGGGTGATACCATTGAGATTGGCGTGTCCGAGGACCAGCTGGAATTCCAGAACGCCGCCTGAAGCCCTTATAATTGTCAGTCTGAAACCATAATGCCGTAGCCGGGTTTCCGGTTACGGCATATTCTTCATTTGGAGACCAATGCGTGCCGATTTACGAGTATGCGTGCAAGAAATGCGGCCACCGGCTGGATGCACTGCAAAAGATGAACGACGATCCGCTGGTCGATTGCCCGGAGTGCGGTGAGGCACAGCTGCAGCGTCAGCTATCAGCGCCCCGGTTCCGGCTCAAGGGTAAGGGCTGGTACGAAACCGACTTTAAGAAAGATAATCAGCGTAATGTACACAAGAGCGACGCCGAGCCTGTCAAAAGTAGCAAGGTAGCCAGCAAGAAAGACAAATCAGATTCGACGAAAGCGGACAAGAAAACCACGCCAAAACCTGCCAGCAAGACGGACAGCAAATGAGCATTAAAAAGAGCGAATTGGTATGAAACGTTTGCGACGTTATATCGTCGCCGGCATCCTGGTGTGGTTACCGATCGGTGTGACTTTGTTCTTGCTGCGTATTCTGGTTGGCATGCTGGATCGTTCCCTGCTGCTGATACCACAGCAATATCGGCCAGAAGAAATCATCGGATTTGCGATTCCCGGTCTTGGCCTGCTTCTGACCTTGCTGATCTTGCTGGTCACGGGTGTGCTTGCTGCCAATATTGTCGGTCGCAGTATGGTTGGCTTATGGGAGTCGCTGCTGGAGCGAATTCCGATAGTTCGCTCCGTCTACTCGGCGGCGAAGAATTTCGCCGAAATCGTTTTTTCCGATTCGAGCCAGTCATTCAAGAAGGTCCTGCTAATCCAGTATCCACGCAAGGGCTTATACAGTCTGGCCTTCCAGACCTCCAGCCAGCTGGGCGAAGTTCAGGGGCGAACCGGGGAAGAGGTGATCTGTACTTTCGTACCGACGACGCCCAACCCGACATCGGGTGTCATTATTATTGTGCCGCGAAAAGATGTCATTGAGCTTGATATGGATGTCGACGAGGCGCTCAAAATGATCATTTCGCTGGGTGTTGTCGTGCCAACCTGGCGCAATGATAAGACGCCTGAATTGCCCCTCGTAATGCCTGATGAGCCAGGGAAATGATCTCAGGCCGTTGAATTGGCCTCTGAACCTGGCGCGGTGCTGTTGCAGTGCACCGGCACAGGCCTTAACATCTCGCCTCCAATTTTCAGGCACAACCCGGACTTAAAGCCATGCGAACTCATTATTGCGGACAAGTTGATGAAAGCCAGATCGGAGAGGAGATCTCGGTCTGTGGCTGGGTGCATCGTCGCCGCGACCACGGCGGGGTCATATTTGTTGATCTGCGCGACCGGGAAGGTCTGCTGCAGGTGGTATTCGATCCGGATCGGGCGGAAATATTTGCGGAAGCCGAGCGCATTCGCGGCGAGTATGTTCTGGCCGTAAAGGGCAAGGTCCGGCAACGGCCCGAGGGCACGATTAACCCGAGCATGAAAACCGGCCAGGTCGAGGTCCTTGCGCATGAACTCGTCACGCTGAACGACTCGGAAACCCCACCGTTTCACCATGATGAGAACGCCAACGAGGAGCTGCGCCTCAAGTACCGCTATCTCGATCTGCGCAGAGAGGAAATGCTTGGCAACCTGCGTTTACGCCATGCGGTGACCCGCGCGATGAGAAACTTCCTCGACACGAGCGGATTCATCGACGTCGAAACGCCGATGCTTACGCGTGCTACGCCTGAGGGCGCGCGCGATTACATTGTGCCGAGTCGCACGCATCCCGGAAAGTTCTTTGCCCTGCCACAGTCGCCGCAAATTTTTAAGCAGCTTCTGATGATGTCCGGGCTGGATCGCTACTATCAGATTGTGCGTTGTTTCCGTGACGAAGATTTACGCGCCGACCGGCAGCCCGAATTTACACAACTCGATATCGAGATGAGTTTTGTGGACGAAGAAGACGTCATGGGCTCCATGGAGCAGTTGGTGAAGACGTTATTCAAGGACGTAATGGACGTAGAGTTACCATCACCGTTCCCGCGTATGAGTCATGCCGATGCAATGCATCGATTTGGTTCAGACAAGCCTGATTTGCGCATTCCGCTGGAGTTAATCGAAGTTGCCGATCTGATGAAATCGGTCGAATTCAAGGTATTCGCCGGACCCGCTGCGGATCCGGAAGGCAGAGTCGCCGCACTGCGCCTGCCAGGCGGCAGTAAACTAAGCCGCAAGGAAATTGACAACTACACTGCTTATGTTGCCCGTTATGGCGCGCGTGGCCTTGCGTATATAAAGGTCAACGACGTTGCGGCCGGTCGTGAGGGCCTGCAGTCTCCCATCTTGAAATTTCTACCGGACGAGGCGGTCGAGGGCATCATGCAGCGTACTGGCGCCGCCGATGGCGACCTCGTGTTTTTCGGCGCTGACAAAGCTCGCGTAGTGAATGACGCGCTGGGTGCATTGCGCGTGAAACTTGGCGAAGATCGCGGTCTTGTTTCTGCCGACTGGCAACCGCTATGGATCGTTGATTTCCCGATGTTTGAGAAAGATCAAAACACCAAACGCTGGACCTCCTTGCATCACCCGTTTACCGCACCCGCTGTTGATGATCCCGAAGCGCTGCGAAAAGAGCCGGGAACTGTTTTGTCCAGAGCCTATGACATGGTACTGAACGGCTCCGAAATTGGCGGCGGATCGATCCGAATTCATAACCAGGCGATGCAGGCGGCAGTTTTTGAGTTGCTGGGTATTAGTGACGAAGAGGCCGAGGAGAAATTCGGTTTCCTGTTACGCGCACTGGAATTTGGCTGTCCGCCACATGGTGGTATTGCTTTCGGACTGGATCGCATGGTCATGCTAATGGCCGGCGCCGACAGCATTCGTGACGTCATCGCATTTCCCAAGACTCAGTCTGCCAGTTGTCCACTGACCAACGCGCCCGGTGAAGTATCGCAGGAACAACTCAAGGAAACCGGAATTCGTTTGCGCCCACCGCGCAAGGAATAGTCAGGTCGTTAATCCGCGCAGACCCGTATCCGTACTCGTTGTTGTGTATGCCGACGACGCTAAGGTTCTTCTGCTAAAACGGTCACAACCGTTCGCCTTCTGGCAATCCGTTACCGGCTCACTTGAAGCAGGTGAATCTCCCGCCGATGCGGCCCGGCGTGAGTTGCTGGAGGAGACCGGGCTGTCCGGCGATGGCCAGCTGGTCGACACCGGCGCCGCGCGAACTTTCACAATTGATCCGCGCTGGCGCGATCGTTACGCCGCAGATATCACTGAAAATACGGAGCACGAGTGGCACTATCGGCTGCCTGCGGTTGTCGAAGTCAATATCGACAAAATCGAACATTCTGCTTATCGCTGGTTCGATATTGATGAAGCAATCGATGCGGTGTGGTCGTGGACTAACAAAGAGGCATTGGAATTGTTAAAGGTTACTTTGGCATGAGTGACGTGAAAAACATTATTTGTTTGCATGGCATCTGGATGCCGGGTGCTGAGCTGATATACCTCAAGCATCGCCTGCAGACACAACACGATTTTAAGTGTGAGATGTTTACGTATCCTTCAGTCAATGGAACCCTTGATGAAAACGCTAAGCGCCTCGCAGATTTCGTGACGGCACAAAATCTTGATGAAGTTCATCTCATTGGCCACAGCCTCGGTGGCGTACTCGCGCTGCGAATGCTCGCAATGCATCCTGATATTCCCGTTGCACGAGTTGTTTGCCTTGGTTCACCGTTATCCGGTTCCCGTGCGGCGACAGTGCTTCGCGCAAACGATCTGGGCAAAATTATATTGGGTAAGACCATTAGTGAAGGTGTTCTTGATGAGTCGGCAAGCGAGTGGGCGACAGAAGTAACCAAGCAGCGCGAGATCGGCATTATCGCCGGTACGGTTTCCCTGGGAATCGGCAGGATAGTTACGAAATTCGAAGGCGAAAATGATGGTACGGTCGCCGTTACCGAGACCCATTTGCCGGGTGCGAAAGATCATATCTGCCTATCGGTCAATCACACCGGCCTGGTCATGTCCAAAGACGTCGTCGATCAATGCGCAAATTTCCTGCACCACGGCGAATTCCTCAGGGAATCATAGGAATAGGGAACGACAATGAAAATCCGCTGGATAGGGTTATTGCTGGCAGTCGCGTTGTTGTCCTGGGCAGGAATGGAGCGGCGCATGCTCACGATGCGGGCATTCGGGTTACTCGAAAGCGGCGAAGTGCCAGCGTTACTGGATCGGGTCGACGAGGGAGCCGATGTCCGCTGGTATGACGACTACTTCACAATCGAACTTATTGCACCTGATACTCTCGCAATCGGTGAGCCACGGTACTACCAACAAAATTACAGTTACCTGATTATTGGTAGCGAAAGAGCGCTGTTGTTCGACGCCGGCCCGGGGATTCGCAACATTCGTGCGGTTGCGGAACGCCTGACAGACAAAGCCATTACTTTCCTGCCATCACACCTGCATTACGATCATGTGGGCAACAGCATCACGTTCGACAGGATCGCACTTATTGATGTTCCTGCAATTCGATCGCGCGTGATCGACAACGCGTTCTCGCCAAGCGATCGTCAGCACCTCGGTTTTGCAGAAGGTATGGAGCCGCCGACCTGGCAGGTTGATGAGTGGATCGTCCCCGGTTCACAAATAGACCTGGGCAACAGGGTATTAAAGACCTACTACACACCGGGACATACAAATGACTCGGTCTCCCTTTTCGATGCCGCAAATGGAATCGTATTTAGTGGTGACTATCTCTATCCGGGACTGCTTTATGGTTTCCTGCCGAATTCCAGCATGGGCGAATACCTTGCGGCGAGTGCGCCATTGATCGATGAGTTGCCCGAAGACGTCGTTTTCTTCGGCGCCCACCGGGACGCACCGCCAGGCGCACCGAAGCTGGGTTATCAGGATTTGCAAGACCTGCGCTCTGCGCTGCTGCGTTTGCGCTCCGGCGAACTTGAAGGCGAGGGTTTCTATCCGCAGTCGTTCGTCATAAACGAGCGCTTGTGGCTGCTGGCTGAGCCTCGCTGGTTGCAGGATTGGGACTAGACTCCGTAAACAACCGTAGTGCAGGGACCCGTCCCAATCAGGACATAAACAAATATTAGCGAGATGTTGTCGCGTAATTTTACCTGATTCGCGGCTAAAGCCGCTCCCACAGATTACTGCAGGCAGTAGATTACAGCAGGCTGTGGGAGCGGCTTTAGCCGCGAATAGCCCCAACCCACGCAGCGCCCTCGCAAAAAAACCGTCCAATAACGAAACTCAGTTTTTCATCAAGTGTCGATTTTCTTTAATCGGTAAAGCGCATCCAGTGCCTGCCGTGGCGTGAGCTCATCAGGATCGATTTCATCTATCGCATCGGCGAGTTCGTTTGTGACAGGCTCCACTGGTGCTGAAAATGCCAGTTGTGCCTGCGGATTGTCTTGCTGCTGTTGAGATTCAAGTGTCGTCAGATAGGATCTAGCTCGCCGGATTACGACGCTTGGTACGCCTGCGAGTGCTGCGACCTGCAAACCATAACTCTGGTTTGCCGGACCCGGCTTCACTGCGTGTAAGAAAACCAGCTGACCTTTATGCTCGGTCGCGTCGAGATGCACGTTGTCGCAATCGGAGAGCTCGCCAGCCAGCGCCGTCAATTCAAAATAATGGGTGGCGAACAAAGTAAACGCACGAACATTTTCTCCCATGTGATGCGCCGCAGCCCAGGCCAGCGACAACCCATCATAGGTACTCGTGCCACGTCCAATCTCATCCATGAGGACCAGGCTGTTCTCGGTCGCGTTGTTCAAAATTGTGGCCGTTTCGGTCATCTCGACCATGAACGTTGATCGACCGCCGGCCAAATCATCGGAGGCGCCAATACGCGTAAATATTCTATCGATCGGGCCGATTCGCAAATGCTCGGCAGGTACGAAGCTGCCGATGTGTGCAAGGATAGCGATCAACGCTGCTTGTCGCATATAGGTCGACTTACCGCCCATGTTTGGCCCGGTAATGACCAGTAGTTTTCGTCGTTCATGCAGGTCAAGATCGTTGGCAACAAATGGTGTCTCGATTACTTGCTCTACAACCAGGTGGCGCCCACCGCGAATTTCAAAACACGGTGTGTCGACGACCTCGGGTTGGCACAGGTTCAGGCTCTCGGCACGTTCGGCGAAACAGACCAGTACGTCCAGTTCAGCAAGTCCGGCGGCAGAAGCCTGCATCTCCGGCAGAACTTCCAGCAACGCTTCAAGCAGTTGCTCATACAAATATTTTTCACGGCTCAATGCTCGTTCACGAGCACTGAGCACCTTGTCTTCAAACTCTTTGAGTTCCGGTGTGATATATCGTTCCGCACCCTTCAAGGTTTGGCGCCGGACGTAGTCCACAGGCGCTTTGTCTGCCTGTCCTTTACTTATTTCTATGTAATAACCATGCACCCGGTTGTAGCCGAGCTTAAGTGTCGCGATCCCGGTCCGTTCTTTTTCGCGTGTCTCGAGATCGATCAGATATTGATCTGCATTGCTGGCGATCGACTTCAACTCATCCAGTTCATCGTCAAATCCGCTGGCGATTACGCCACCGTCACGAATCAGCATCGGCGGATTATCAACCAGCGCTTTTTGCAACAGTTCCTTTTGCCGTGGATGCTCCTGAATTTGTGTACGGAGAGACTGCAGCAATGGCGAATCGACCATGGCAATCGTCGCTCTTGCATCTGGCAGGCATGAAATTGCCTGTAGTAATTGTCGAAGGTCGCGCGGCCGTGCAGAGCGCAGTGCGATGCGTGACAGAATTCGCTCGACATCGCCGACGCCATGCAATGCAGTCTGCAATGGTTCAACCAGTCGTTGCAGGCCAAGCGTTTGCACGGCCTGGTAGCGGCCCCGCAGTATGCTGACATCGCGCAGTGGTCTCTGAATCCAGCGCTTCAGCAAGCGGCTGCCCATAGGGCTTTGGCAGTGGTCCATAACACCAGCCAGCGTGAGTTCGTGATGACCGGTGAGACTTTCTTCAAGCTCGAGGTTGCGGCGTGTTGGCCCGTCCATCACCAGGGCATCACCTATATGTTCAACGGTGATCGATGTCAGATGGGGCAGAGCAGTTTTCTGCGTGTCATTGACGTATTGCAGGAGTGCGCCAGCTGCCGCAGAACCCAGCGGAAAGTCTTCGCAACCGAAGCCACTGAGATCCCTGGTCCGAAACTGCGAGCAGAGGAGGCGGGTTGCGCTGTCAAGATCGAAATGCCACGGTGGTCGTCCGGTAACACGGATATTGTCGCGGAATTCATGCCGGGAGTTCTGCTCTTCATCGACAATGACCTCGGCAGGTCGGAGGCGCTCGATTTCACCCGCCAGAGCATCGCTACCGGCGACTTCTGTCAGGCGGAAGCGGCCGCCAGCGAGATCCAGCCAGGCCAGCCCGAAGCAGTCCTGGTCCTGTATGACAGCCGCGACGAGATTGTCCCTGGCCTCGGCAAGGAGCGCCTCATCTGTCAACGTACCGGGCGTGACCACGCGCATGACTTTGCGTTCGACCGGGCCTTTGCTGGTTGCCGGATCCCCCACCTGCTCGCAAATTGCTACGGATTCGCCGCGCCTGACGAGCTTCGCCAGGTAACCCTCGACAGCGTGATAAGGGACCCCAGCCATCGGGATGGCGTTGCCGCCTGATTTGCCCCGGGCGGTCAACGTAATGTCGAGCAGCTTCGCCGCGCGTCGAGCATCGTCGAAAAAAAGCTCGTAGAAGTCGCCCATGCGGTAGAAGACCAGCATGTCCGGGTAATCGCCCTTGATGCGCAGGTACTGCTGCATCATCGGCGTGTGAATTTGCGAAACCTTGCTGCTCATTGTCTGTTTGTTATTTTGAGTGTTGCCAAAGGCGAGACAGGCAGTCCATGCTAGCCTGTGCCCTATGCGAAGTCGATGCCCCAGCACGAGAGCTCTCCTGTCACTCTGATGAAGATCGTACACGTTGAAACCGGACGTCACTTCTACGGTGGAGCACAGCAGGTTCTGTGGCTTGTGGAGGGCCTTGCTGCACACAATGTTGACGGTCTGCTGGTTTGTCCGCCGGGCTCTGGCCTCGACAAAATGGCGCGGGAAAGAGGCGTGCGCGTCATTAACCTGCCGTGCAGCGGCGATCTCGATCTCAAATTCGCCTGGCGACTTAGACAGCTGCTGGTAGCGGAAAAGCCTGACGTAGTGCATTGCCACAGTCGGCGGGGTGCTGACTTTCTCGGCGGTCAGGCGGCACGAATGGCAGCGGTTCCGGCGGTTCTTTCCAGGCGTGTCGACAATCTCGATCTGTCGTTTTTTGCAACACTTCGTTATCGACCATTTCAGCGCATCATCGCGATTTCTGAAAACGTTGCGCTGTCTTTGCACGACAGTGGTGTGAATCCCGACCGCGTGACAATTATCCGCAGCGCTGTCAATGTTGACGACATTAACGCGACTCCTGACTGTGAAGCATTCCGCGAAGAGTTTGCAATCGATACGGACGACTTTGTGGTGGCCGTTGTCGCACAGTTGATTCCGCGCAAAGGACACCGCTTCCTGTTCGATGTTATTCCGAACCTGCGCGACACTCATCCCGGAATCAGAGTCGTCGTTTTAGGCGATGGCAGCGGTGAGGGGGACTTGCGTGCCCTGGCAGCACAACTGCACCTGGGCGGTACTGTTCAGTTCGCCGGCTTTCGAGATGATCTGGACAACTATCTGGGCTGCTTCGACCTGCTGGTTCACCCGGCAACGCAGGAAGGTCTCGGCGTTGCGATGTTAAAGGCGGCAGCTGCCGCTGTGCCGGTGATAGCATTCGACATCGCCGGTGCAAAGGAGGCGGTGATTCATGGCAGAACCGGTGTCCTGGTTCCGCCAGGAGACGTACGCGTTTTGCAAAAGGCGCTAGCGCTGATGATAGAGGAGCCGGACATGCGCCAGGAACTGGGTCAGGCCGGACGGCAACGAATGCAGGACGAATTTTCAGTTGACATAATGGTAGAAAGTCACATTGAACTGTACAAGTCGTTATTGAATGATTGACGCCGACACTATTTCCGTACTGGCAGAGGCGCTGGTCGGCGAACTGATCATTGCCGGCAAAAGTATGGCGGCTGCAGAATCCTGTACGGGTGGCTGGATCGCCAAATCGCTGACGGATATCAGTGGTAGTTCGCAATGCTTTGGCTATGGTGTTGTCAGCTACTCGAACGGTGCGAAAGAATCGATGCTCGGCGTTGCCGCCACTACGTTGCTTGAACATGGCGCGGTGAGTGAAGCGGTCGTCAGGGAAATGGCAACTGGCGTATTAAACCTCAGTGGCGCGGATTTTTCAGTCGCCGTCAGTGGCGTCGCGGGCCCTGACGGGGGCAGCGACGAAAAACCCGTCGGTACCGTCTGGTTTGGCTGGGCAACGCGTACCGGTCAGAAAACGTCGGTCAGAGCCGAGCGACATCATTTGCAGGGCGATCGCGCTGCAATTCGCTCAGGTACTGTCATACTGGCTCTACAGGGAATAAGGGAGATGCTCAAAAGCGGTGGCTGACAAAACACTTTTTTTCGCGCTTTGGCCCTCGGAGCGACAACGTGAGTTGCTGCGAGATACCATCAACCCGGTGCTGACCTCGGTCGAGGGCAACGTGATCGATCGCAGGAACTGGCACGTTACCCTGGTCTATGTAGGCACCTTTCCCGAGGAAAGCATGCCGGGGCTGAAGGCCGCGGTTGACATCATCGAGCCAGGCAATATTCGCCTGAGATTTGACCGTCTGACCTTCTGGCAGCGCCCCAAGATTGCCTGCCTGGATGTAATGACGATCCCGCCAGAGCTGGAGCGCCTGGTCGGGTCAATTGAACAGGCCGTGGTGCCGTTCGGCTACACGCCACAGGAACGCACCTATCGACCCCACATTACAGCGGCAAGAAAGGTCCGGGCATTTCCGGAAGTGCGCCTGACGCGCGCGGTCGAGCTGCAGTGGTCAGACTTTGAGCTCGTAGAATCAATCTCGATCCGGGGTGATATCCAGTACCGTGTTTTGAAACAATAGCTTCGGTGCAATTCTTAACACAAAGGCGAGTTTCGCACGCTCGCAGCACCTGTCCTGCCCGGCGATTTGTGAAATAATCGCCGTTACTCTTTTTACTTAAATGATGGCGTCAAATAATGGATGAAAATCGCAAAAAGGCACTCGCTGCCGCTCTCGGCCAAATAGAAAAGCAGTTTGGTAAAGGCTCTGTAATGCGTCTCGGCGATTCCGCGACGACCAAAGGATTGGGCACTATTTCGACCGGCTCTATCGGCCTCGATGTGGCGCTGGGCATCGGCGGATTACCGAAAGGGCGCGTTGTTGAGATCTACGGGCCAGAGTCATCCGGTAAAACAACACTGACGCTGCAGGTTGTAGCCGAAGCGCAAAAAAAAGGAGGTGTTGCAGCATTTGTTGATGCTGAGCACGCGCTTGATCCGGCTTATGCTGAAAAACTCGGCGTAAATGTAGACGAATTACTCGTCTCGCAACCGGATACCGGAGAACAGGCGCTGGAAATCACCGACATGCTGGTCCGCTCGGGCGCAGTCGATGTCGTCGTCATTGACTCGGTCGCAGCATTGACGCCAAAAGCAGAAATTGAAGGCGAAATGGGTGATTCGCACATGGGCCTGCAGGCTCGCCTCATGTCGCAAGCGCTGCGCAAGCTGACCGGCAACATCAAACGCTCGAATACGATGGTGATCTTCATTAACCAGATCCGTATGAAGATCGGTGTCATGTTTGGTAGCCCGGAAACCACGACTGGTGGCAACGCCCTGAAATTTTATTCCTCGGTTCGTTTGGACATCCGCAGAATCGGCGCGATCAAGAAAGGCGATGAGATTATCGGCAACCAAACTCGCGTAAAAGTCGTCAAAAACAAGGTTTCACCGCCATTCAAAATGGCAGAATTCGAGATTCTGTACGGTTTGGGTATCTCCCGGGAAGGCGAGATAATTGACCACGGCGTGGAACAGGGCATCGTTGACAAAGCGGGTTCCTGGTACAGCTATGGCAAAGATCGCATCGGCCAGGGCAAGGAGAATGTCCGCGAATACCTGAAGGCGCATCCCGACACTGCTGCTGAAATTGAAACAAGGATTCGTGCGACGCTGTTACCGGACAGCGACGAAGCGGCCGCACCTGAAGTTGCACAGGAAGACGAGGCTGTTGCGAAACAGGCTTAGCTTGCCCCGGCGGCACGGGCGTGCTGTTCTGAGATCAAGGCCCGTGCCGTGAGTGACGAAGAATCGATTAACGAATTGAACACAGACCTCTTCCTGCCGGAAGAGGTCGATCGTTATTCCAATCCCATTGAGGCACGCAAGAAGGCCATGGATTACCTGGCGAGGCGTGAATATGGCGGCCTGGAACTCAACAAAAAGCTCACAAAGTTTGGCTTTGAGCCTGACGTCGCTGCCAGTGCCGTTGATCAACTCCGGGACGATGGTTTGCAGGACGATCGTCGATTCGCTGAAAGTTTCCTCCAGTCACGCATTAGCCAGGGGAAAGGGCCGGTTCGTACGCGGCTAGATCTCGACGAACGGGGACTCGATGGTGCTTTGATTGAGGACGTACTGAAAGAATCGGCGGCTGACTGGTTCGAACTGGCGATTGAAGTCCGGCTGAAGAAATTTGGCACTGCAGAACCCGGGAATTTCAAGGAGAAAGCACGCCAGATGCGCTTCCTGCAATACCGCGGCTTCGAACAGGAGCACATCCAGGCGGCTCTCGCCATGCATGGTGATGACTAGCCGTTACCTATAAACTAGCGCCTTTTACGAACTCATTCCCAGCAAAACGAAGACCGTAGGAGCCCGCCCAGCGGGCGATTCCACAATGACGAAACCCATGACCAGCAACGACCTGCGCAACGCTTTCCTGGCATTCTTCCACGAACGCGGCCATGAAATTGTCGCGAGCTCACCGCTCGTGCCGGGCAACGACCCGACGCTGCTATTCACCAATGCCGGCATGGTGCAGTTCAAGGATGTATTTCTTGGTGAGGACAAGCGCAAGTACAACCGTGCTGTGTCGTCACAGCGATGCGTGCGCGCTGGCGGCAAACACAATGACCTGGAAAACGTCGGTTATACCGCCAGGCATCACACGTTCTTTGAGATGCTCGGCAATTTCAGTTTCGGAGATTACTTTAAAGAAGAAGCAATAAAATTTGCCTGGGAATTTCTGACAGAGAGGCTGGGATTGCCGGCCGAAAAACTCTGGGTAACCGTGTTCGAAGAAGATGACGAAGCGGCAGATATCTGGCTCAAGATAATGAAAGTCGACCCGGATCGTTTTTCCCGCATGGGCGCCAAAGACAATTTCTGGGCAATGGGTGATACCGGCCCGTGCGGACCCTGCAGCGAGATTTTTTACGATCACGGCGCGGACGTTGCCGGCGGACCGCCGGGATCGCCAGATGAAGACGGCGATCGCTATGTCGAGATATGGAACCTCGTTTTCATGCAGTTTGACCGCTCCACCAGTGGCGAGATGGTGGCACTACCCAAACCCTCAGTAGACACCGGCATGGGCCTCGAGCGAGTTGCGGCAGTAATGCAGGGCGTGCACAGCAATTACGAAATCGATCTGTTTGCCAACCTGACAGAAGCGACGGCAAAATTGATGGGTGTCAAAAACGACGGTTCGAATTCACTGAACGTAATTGTGGATCACATTCGAGCCTGTTCATTCCTGATTGTCGACGGCGTATTGCCTGGAAATGAAGGTCGGGGATATGTACTAAGAAGAATCATTCGGCGCGCAATACGGCACGGTAAGAAACTTGGTGTCAACGAAATATTCTTTCACAAACTCGTCGCACCGCTTTGCAGGGAAATGGGCGAGGCGTATCCGGAGCTCGTCAAAGCGAAGGCACATGTCGAGAAAGTCCTGGACAAGGAAGAGCATAGATTCGCAGAGACTCTTGACCAGGGCATGGAAATTCTTGAGTCCGCGATTAGCAATTTGAAAGGCAAAGAGATTCCGGGCGATGTCGTATTCAAGCTCTACGATACTTATGGTTTTCCACTTGACCTTACTGCCGACATTGCACGCGAACGCGGATTGACCGTCGATAGCAAAGGTTTCGACGAACAAATGTCGCAACAACGTGACCGCGCCCGTGCCGCGAGCAAATTCGGCATCGGCGGTGAGTCCGGTATCAAGACCGACCTGGAAAGCCGGTTCTCAGGGTACGAGTGTCTCGAAGAATCGAGCAAGGTCGCAGCGCTGTTTAAAGACGGTGAAGAAGTGACTTCACTGAATGAAGGCGATGAAGGTGGGGTGATTCTTGAGTCGACACCATTCTATGCCGAGAGTGGCGGCCAGATTGGCGATACTGGTGCGCTGGATGCGATAAGCAGCCTGTTCCTGGTTACGGATACGCAGAAAAGCGGAAAAGCTAACGTGCATGTCGGCACGGTCAAGGTCGGGACGATTAAACGCGGTGATCCGATTGTCGCCAAAGTGGACGGTGAACGCCGACACGCGATTGTTCTCAATCATTCCGCGACTCACCTGATGCACGCCGCGTTGCGGCAGGTTCTGGGTGATCACGTGGCGCAAAAGGGCTCTTTGGTCGCGCCCGATCGCTTGCGCTTCGACTTTTCGCATTACGAGGCCGTGTCAGCCGATGAGCTGCAACAGATTGAAGATCTCGTGAACGAGCAGATTCGTGGCAACAAAGCAGCGGACACAAACCTGATGAAATACGATGACGCGGTAGCGTCAGGCGCAATCGCGTTGTTCGGTGAAAAATACGAGGACGAAGTTCGTGTTCTGCGGCTCGGTAATTCCTCGGTAGAACTTTGTGGCGGAACACACGTTGCCAGCACAGGTGACATCGGCATTTTCAAAATCACATCGGAGGGTGGTGTCGCCTCCGGAATCCGTCGTATCGAAGCCGTTACCGGAAAAGCCGCTTTGGCGTGGATCGATGTAAACCAGCAAGCACTAGATGCAGTAGCGCGGCTGTTAAAAAGTCCACGCGATCAGGCTGCCGCCAAAGTCGAACAACTGCTGCGAAAAAACAAAGAACTGGAAAAGGCATTGGTCTCTGCCAGGCGACAACTCGCTACAGGCGGAACGGCTGACCTGTCAGACAGCATTTCTGAGGTGGGCGGAATAAAGATCCTGGCGATGCGAATGGATGGCGCGGATGCCAGGACGCTGCGGGATGCCGTTGATCAATTCAAGGATAAATTGCAAAGCGCGGTAGTCGTACTGGGATCAGTCGAAAACGGCAAAGTCCGGCTGGCAGCGGGCGTGACAAAAAACAATACTGACCGAATTCGCGCCGGCGACGTGATCAAGCCCGTAGCGGAGCAAGTGGGCGGAAAGGGCGGTGGCAGGCCTGATTTTGCGCAAGCCGGCGGCAATGACCCGGATAGCCTGGATGCTGCCCTGGCGTCTGTTTCCGCCTGGGTTTCACAGCAACTGAGCTAAAACTGCAGAGATTTCGCCAGTAACCATCCAAAAACGGCCACTATCGGCCACTAATAGGCAATGGATGACAATTTCGTCTACAATTACAAGCGTTTAACGAGAATGCGGTCGTAAAGAAAAAGGGCTAGAGCCCATATAAGGCAGGAGTAGGAAGTCATGCTGATCCTTACGCGACGCGCCGGCGAAACAGTGATGATAGGTAGCGATGTCACGATCACTGTTTTGGGGGTGAAAGGGAACCAGGTTCGTATAGGTATCAATGCACCAAAGGAAGTAGCGGTGCATCGAGAAGAGATCTATGAACGGATTCAGAACGAGAAAGCGGCCCAGGATGGCGGCACAGCCGAATCTGATCAGGAATAAGTGCTAAAAGCGCCTTTACCTGACCGAATCCCATCAGTAATATGCACTCCCCGCGGCCGGAGACGGCGGCTGGGTTTTGACCCATGGGCAATCCGCAGGTATTGATTGAACAATTAGCTGTTGGAAGGTGCGGACTGACCTTTAGCAATATGAACAGAATTAAGGCGGAGCCACTACCAGCGATGCCGATCGAAGAACTGCCGAATTTGGCAGAAAGAGAAAACTAAACCGGAGAGGTGGCTGAGTGGTCGAAAGCGCTCCCCCAGTCCGCAGGTATTGATTGAACAATTAGCTGTTGGAAGGTGCGGACTGACCTTTAGC
>CAYOHF010000037.1:0-27845 GCA_964403695.1 uncultured Woeseiaceae bacterium
CGAATCCCAAGCCCAAGCCGAATCCCAAGTAGATCACAGCCGTGCCCCCAACCCGGGAAGTGCAGAAACTTTGCCTTCCCTCGACGAAATACTGCCCGAACAATTCAGCATATTGACCGAGCCCTGGCTCGGTGATCTCGATGGCATGCAGGAGCGCCACGCGGTCCGGGTGCTGGTGATAAGTGGTGGGCCACAATTTTTTTATTTCCAGGGCAAGCCGCGCGGTTTGATGTTCGAGCTGCTGGTTCGCTATCAAAAACATCTCAATAGCAAACTGGATCGCGGTCTGCATGCCGTAGAAGTTATTCCGATGCCCGTAAGCCGAGACAGGCTGATACCGGCATTGCTTGCCGGCCAGGCCGATCTCATCGCAGCGGATCTCACGAAAACCGAGATTCGTTCATCGATGGTAGATTTTTCGCGGTCCTTTATCGACGATGTTGACGAAGTATTGGTTTTTGGCCCGGCGTCGCCAGCAGGAATAGAGTCCGTCGATGATCTTGCCGGGAAGTCGGTATATGTCCGCGCATCCTCAAGTTACTTTGAACATGTGACCGCATTAAGTGCGGAATTCGCCGAACGAGGATTGGAGCCAATTCGAGTAGAACTGGCGAACGAGTTATTTCGGACGCAAGATATTCTTGAGATGGTCAATGCGGGACTGGTTAGTGCGACAGTCGTGGATGGTTACAAAGCGAATTACTGGGCCAAAATTTTTCCGGATATAGAAGTTCGAAACGATCTTGTCGTCAACAGTGGTGGCGACATAGCCTGGGTGTTTCGTAAGGACAGTCCGCTACTGGCCGAGTCGATCAATGATTTCGTTGGTCGCAATCGTGAAGGAACCTTGATCGGCAATATTCTGATTAAGCGATATCTCGAAAATATTAAGTGGGTGCGCAATGCGACCAGTGAAGCAAGTATGGCGCGATTGCGACCGTTGCTGGAATTATTCCGCGCCGGCGGTGAGGCCGCCAATCTCGATCCCCTGATGCTGGTTGCCCAGGCATACCAGGAATCAGAGCTTGATCACAGCAAGAAAAGCCCGGTTGGCGCCGTTGGCATAATGCAGGTTAAGCCATCAACAGCTGCAGACAAGAATGTCGGCATCGACGATATCAGCAGTCCTGTCGACAATATTCGCGCGGGCGCACTCTATATGAGATTCCTGATGGATCGGTACTTTTCCGGTGATGATATGGACGGTCTGCAGCAATGGATGTTCGCCCTGGCCGCTTACAACGCAGGGCCCGCGAAAATTCAGCGTCTGCGCAGGCAGGCTGAGGCCGAAGGTCATGATCCGAACCGCTGGATGGAAAATGTCGAACTGGTAGTGGCGCGAAAAGTGGGCCGCGAAACTGTCAATTACGTTCGCAATGTATTCAAGTACTACGTTGCCTACCGGATGACCTGGGAAGCAATTGAGTCGCGCAATTCAATCGGTGACGTGAAGTCGCTGGATTTGACCCAACCTGTTAAGCCTGATCAATAAGCTACCGCAGCGCCATCTTCGCCGCGTGGATCAGCGCTACCTGAGAAGACACCGGTTTGCGGATCGCGATACACAGCCATCGCTGCACCGATGGCATCCGTGTAAATGATCGTGTGGCCTTTTTCTTCGTAAAGTTTGATTGAGTCAGCCGACATCACTCCTGTCTCAACGATGGTTCTGTCCGGCAGCCATTGATGATGAATTCGACCAGCGTCGAGCGCTCGCGCGATGTTCATGCCGTGATCGATGACATTCAGAATGGTTTGCAACGTCGTATTGATAATCGTCTTGCCGCCTGGTGTTCCGGTGGCAAACAGCGGTACACCATTTTTGGCAACAATGGTCGGTGTCATGCTGGAGAGCATGCGTTGTTCGGGTCGAATCTGGTTTGGTTCGGTGCCAATGACGCCTCTTGCGTTAGTCACACCAGGTTGTGCGTTGAAATCACCCATTTCGTTGTTCAGCAGGAAGCCCGCACCCTCCACAACAATCTTGCTGCCATAACCGTTTTCTAGCGTATAGGTCATAGAAACCATGTTGCCGTCTTTGTCAGCAACCGAAAAATGGGTGGTCTGGTCGCTTTCATAAACTTCTGCGAATCGTGCTGGGTCACTCTCTGAGGCATGCTCAGGATCAATAGTTGCACGTTGTTTTTCGGCATGTTCTTTCGAGGTCAGGATTTCGACCGGGATATATTCGTTGAAATCAGGGTCGCCCAGGAAATTGGCACGATCGGCATAGGCGCGACGCATCGCTTCGGTGAGCAGGTGCATATAAAGACCGGTGTTGTGACCGATTTCTTTAAGGTCAAAACCTTCCAGGATGTTCAGCATTTGCACGATTACAACGCCACCTGAACTTGGTGGCGGCATGCCGATAATTTCGTGTCCCCTGTAAGTGCCACGAATGGGTTCCCGCTCGACCGCCGCATATTTCTCGAGATCCTTGCGAGTAATGATGCCGCCGTTTTTCTTCATGAAGTCTGCGATCAGGCGGGCTGTTTTGCCTTCGTAGAATCCATCCTTACCTTCCTCCTGGATACGCTCGAGCGTTTCGGCCAGGTCGTCTTGTACCCAGACGTCGCCAGGTTGATAAAAAGTACCGTCTTCGTGAAGAAAGATCTTTGCTGAACTGGGGTACTTGTCCCAGGAGCTTTTGTGGCCCTTGAACGAGTCATGCAGGTGCCAGCTGATCGGTATGCCATTGCGTGCAAGGTCAATGGCTGGCTGCAGCAGGTCTTCCCAGGGCAGTGACCCCAGCCGCTGATGCGCCAGTTCGAGACCGGCGACTGTGCCGGGGACACCGACCGAAAGAATGCCGTCATGGTTCGAGTTATCACGAACATTACCGTCTTCGTCGAGGTACATGGTCTTTGTTGCTGCAAGTGGTGCCTTCTCGCGAAAATCGAAGGCCGCTGTTTCGCCATCGACTCCGTGATAAATAAGGAAACCACCGCCACCGATGTTGCCAGCCGTAGGCCAGGTGACGGCCATTGCAAATGCAGTGGCGACAGCAGCGTCGACGGCATTGCCGCCTTTCTTCAGGATTTCGACGCCAACCTCTGATGCGATTGCAGATGAAGAGGCTACGACGCCGTTGTTGCCACGAACAGGGTGCCTGCTGGTGGCCTCGGCGGTAATTGCTCCGAACAGCACCAGTGTGCTGATAGCGGTAACGAAAATTGTGCGAAATTTAGCCTGCATAATTCTTACGTCCTGAGGAAATCATTGGGAATCCGGCGCATCGCCTGGGCGCGAGGTAGTCGACCCGGTAAGCGTACCGGAACACGTAAGAATCGTATCTCAGCAGATTTACCTATGCGACATTTTTCGGGCGCAGGTGTTACGCATAGTATAGTGAGCGCATGTCCGATCCCTCTTTTGCCTCGCTGCTGCCCGTGCTGGTCACCCTGGTTGTCGCACTGACGGCACGCAACGTACTGGTCGGGCTGTTTTCCGGGGTGCTGGTCGGGGTTGCGATGGTGGCTGACGTCACGCCAATTCTCTTCGTGCCGACCCTGGTCAAAGAATTCATTGTTCCTGAAGTAGCGGACACCTATAACGCCAGTGTGCTGGTGCTGCTGGTCTTTATCGGTGGTTTCGTCAAATTGATTGAGTATTCAGGTGGTGGCACTGCGTTCGCGCAGACCGCTGCCCGCTGGGTCTCCGGCAAGGCACGCGCGCAAGTTGCCGCCTGGCTCGGCGGCATCATGATTTTCTTTTCGGACCTGGGTACGCCACTTATCGTTGGGCCCGTTTTCCAGCCGCTCATGGACCGGCTGCGAATCTCCCGGCAAAAGCTGGCGTTCATTCTTGATTCCACGTCTTCACCGGTCGCCATCCTGATTCCGTTTATCGGCTGGGGCGTATTCATTATGAGTGTGATTGGCGACGCGTTTTCTGCAAATAACATTGCTATCTCGGAGTGGGATGCTTTTGTCGCCGCTATCCCGTTTCAGCTTTACGCCTGGCTGGCGATCTCGATGGTGCCTGCGCTGACAATTCTAAAGTTTGACTACGGAGCGATGGCGCTCGCTGAGCAGGAAGCGGCGGAGAAACAGGTCGCACTGCCACTGGTGAATACAGTGGTTTTCAAAAAAGACGGTGCCGCAAAACCAATATTGGTCTGGCTGCCGTTACTCGTTCTCGGCGCAACCCTGTTTGCGACGCTTGCCTACCTTGGGTTTCCACGGCAACAGGTCGCGGGAACGGACTTTCGGGCGGCCCTTTCTGCAGCCTATTTTCTCGCCGCCATCGTACTGGTTATTCTGATGGTAAGAATGGGTGTGAAAGAATTGTTCGATACCTTCAACAAATACATCGAGGGCATGTCCGGCATGATGTCGATCGCAGCGACGCTGGTGCTTGCATGGACACTGGGCAGTGTCAGCGAGGCAGTGGGTACTGGAGCATATGTCGCTGAGCTTGCACGCGAAGGTCTGCCCGGAGGCCTGCTTCCGGCTGTAATTTTTCTGCTGGCCGGAATTATTTCTTTCGCGACCGGCTCTTCGTGGGGCACGATCATCATCATGATGCCGCTGGCGATACCGGCGGCTGTGGCAACCGGTGCAGCGCTGCCGGTGGTCATAGGGGCAGTATTATCCGGTGGGCTTTTTGGCGATCACTCCTCGCCGGTGTCGGAAACGACGATTCTTTCATCGACCGGCGCTGGCACGACACCACTCGAACACTTCAGAACGCAACTGCCCTATTCGTTGACCAATGGCAGCATCGCGTTAAGCGGCTTTCTGCTAGCGGGCTACGTGGGAATTTCATCAATTGCAATTCTCGCTGTTGCGACGCAATTGCTGATCTTGTTTGTAATCAAGTCCCGGCTGCCACCAAGGCGCGCAAACGGCACTGGGTACTAATTCTTTGCCAAAATATGCGGTGGTCGAAATTGAGTCGATATGGGAAATTCGAGTGTGAGACAGGTATGAATGATGCTTATTCCGGGGACTAAAAAACAGTGAGCAGCAGAGGTGGTCAGTGCAATTGTGGTGCAGTGCGGTTCACCGCTGATGACGTAGAGTTGGAGTTCGGTGCCTGTCATTGCCGTATGTGTCAACGCTGGTCGGGAGGAATATTTCTTGCGACGACTGTAGGCAGCGTAAAGTTTACGGGTGAAGAGAACCTCAAAAGGCACAAGACTTCAGATTGGGCGGAGCGGGGTTTCTGCGGTGTCTGCGGAGCGAGTCCTTTTTTTTATTTACTTAAACTTGACCGGTACGAAATGTGTGTTGGTTCGTTTGACAATGTAGACGACTTTGTCCTTACCAGTGAAATTTTCATAGACCGGAAACCGGGCGGGTACTCAATTGCCGGTGATCATCCACGCCTGACAGAAGCAGACACGATCGCCAGGTATAGCGAGTACACAAACTAACGTCGGCGGGACCAAAGTGGCAGAGAACGCAAAGCAGCGTAAGCCTGAAAGCTGGATTAACCGTATCGAACTCATGATCGCCACGGTACTGCAGATCGGTATCCTCGTGGTCACAGTCGGCGCTCTCATTGAGGAACAATGGCTTGGTGCTTTTTCCGGTTCAATAGTTCTGTTGCTGACTTTCGCGCCAGCGCTCATTGAGCGCCACCTGCGTGTGCCGCTGCCGGTCGAACTTACGTTATTCACCAGCGTGTTCCTTTATGCCAGCTTTGCGCTGGGCGAAGCGCGTGATTTCTACGAAAAGATCTGGTGGTGGGACCTGGCACTGCATGGTGTGGCGGCATTGACGATCGGCATCATCGGATTCTTAAGTATTTATGTTTTTTACATGACACAACGTGTTCAGATCGCAGCGGGCTGGATCGCAACGATCACTTTTGCCTTGGCAGTGTCTCTTGGCACGCTCTGGGAGGTTTTCGAATTCCTGATGGACTGGAACTTCGGCTTGAACATGCAGAAATCGGGCCTGGTCGATACGATGACCGACCTGATGATTGATGCCGCCGGTGCTGCCACCGCTGCCATTATTGGTTATTTTTACGTGCGTGGCAGCGATGGTCTGTATGGCCGACGTATTATCCGTTCGATAGCGAATCGAAAGCGGATGGCATGAATGCAACAAAATTGTTAATCGCAAACAGAAGAGCGAAGTACCTATGAAAAGAATGATTGCAACGACTGTGGCCGCATTATTTTTAGTTTCGATATCGTCGGCGCAGAACATCACGGAGCCACCAGCTCGGGAAGTCCGCCATGCCCTGGTTGCTGATGTTGCAGCAGCTCGTATCGAAAAAGACATCAGAATGCTGGTTAATTTTGGTACGCGGCACACGCTTTCGGAAACTGAGTCCGATTCACGCGGCATCGGCGCAGCACGTCGCTGGGTCGAGGAAGAATTCAACAACATTTCCCGCGATTGCGGTGGCTGTCTTGAAGTCATCACGGTTAGCGATGTAATTTCCGGCGCAGAAAGAATTCCAGAGCCGACAGAAGTGGTCAGCGTTGTTGCGATACAACGTGGCACGCTTGATCCAGATCGCATGGTGTTGATGGCCGGTGATATTGATTCACGCGTGACGGATTCGATGAACAGTACTTCCGACTCGCCGGGCGCCAATGACAACGCGAGCGGCCTTGCCGGAACGCTGGAAGCAGCGCGTGTCCTGTCGAAACACCAGTTCGCCGGCACCATTGTTTATGCAGCGCTTTCCGGAGAAGAGCAGGGTCTTTACGGCGGCAAAATCCTGGTCGAGCATGCGTTAAAAGAAGGTTGGCGAATTAAAGCTGTGCTGAACAATGACATGATCGGCAACATCTCCGGTATCGATGGCGTTACCGACAACAGTACCGCGAGAGTATTCTCCGAAGGCACCCGTGACGTCGAGACAGAAGACGAGGCACGCATACGGCGCTTCAGCGGTGGTGAGGTGGATTCGCCATCACGTAATATCGCACGCTACGTTGATCGCATGGCCGACGAGTTCATTCCCAATCTCGATGTCATGATGATCTATCGCCTCGATCGTTTCGGTCGCGGCGGACATCATCGTCCCTTCAACGCAAGAGGAATTCCGGGTGTCCGCATCATGGAAACGCATGAGCAATACCAGCGTCAGCACCAGGACCTGCGAACTGAGGATGGAATTGAATACGGCGACGTAATTGAAGGTGTGAATTTCGACTATGCGGCCAAGCTGACGGCCCTGAATGTAGTGAGCCTTGCGGGTATGGCGTCGGCGCCACCGTTTCCCGCAAATGTAACGATCGAGGGTGCGGTACAGCCCAGTACAACGCTTGGCTGGTCTGTGCCGACGGGAAAAGCCGCGGAAAATCTCGCCGGGTACAAGATCTACTGGCGGTTGACCACTGAAGCGCAATGGACATTTAGTCGTTTTGCAGGATTGGTCGACACCTACACGCTGGAAAATATCGTGATCGATAATTACCTGTTTGGTGTGGCCAGTGTATCGAAGGATGGTTACGAGTCACCGGTCGTATTTCCCGGTCCGACCGGCTCATTTGGCGAGTGATTTAGTGAAATGTACGGTGAAATCCGCTCAGCCAAGGCATAACTCAGTTTCGGGCCACTGTGTAGTTTATTTGCAACATTCTATTTAGTTCTTTACCCGCCGGGCTTATAATAATTGGTTATAGTCAGAAAATAAGCTATTTCCTGACAATAAGTTGGGAACTTTTTTTTGTTGTCTCTATCCAACATCGATGAAAATCCAGTTACAGCGCAACTTTAATTTGTGTTAACAGGGGTAAATTCGATGTACATCAAACTGAACGCCCGGTTTATTACCCAAGCCATTTTGCTTGCAGGCACTACCGCGCTTTGCCTCGGTCTTTCCACAGGCTCGGCACTTGCCCAGGAAGAGGTGATAGAAGAAATTCACGTGACCGGCTCGCGTATCCAGCGTGCCAACCAGGTCCAGCCAAATCCTGTTTATGGTCTGAGTTCCGAGGAGATCAAAGCCAGCGGTCAGTTGAGCATGATCGATATCGTTGATGAATTGCCGCAGTTGTTTGCGTCACAAAACTCGGCCCAGTCCTCTTTTTTCGCCACCAGTGATGATACCGGTCTGGATAATTCGCCGGGCCTGGCGTTGCTGAACCTGCGCAACCTTGGACCCAATCGAACTTTGGTCCTGGTCGATGGCCGGCGCCACGTGAGCGGCCAGGCGGGTGCTGCCGGGGTTGACGTTGGCTCAATTCCCAGTGCCCTGGTGGAACGGGTAGAAGTTTTGACCGGCGGCGCCTCATCAATTTATGGCGCAGATGCAGTAACCGGTGTTGTCAATTTCATTATGAAAGACAATTTCGAAGGAACGGAGATCGATCTGCAGGGTGGTGCAGCTGCAGACAGCGGTGGTGGTGAATTGCAATTATCGCTGACGCACGGCCAGAACTTCATGAATGATCGGCTGAATATTACGGTCAACGCAACGGTGCGTCGCAGAGAAGCGATCAGAATGAGAGATCGTAACTGGGCGGCAAACAGCGGCATCGCTTCGTCACAGCAAAACAACTATCGGCTATTTTTTCAGAACGCAGACACTATGCCACCTGGCGCATTTCTTGGTGCACCTATCAGTATGACGGATGCGGGCGGCAGCTGTGTTGCTGCCTTTCCAGGTACAGACCCGACGCTGGTGACACGGGCCTGCAACGCCAGACCACAGTCGATTGAGCGAAACCTTCGTTTTGGACTGACATCGCCCAGGGGGCTGGTCTCCATCGCTTTGGCCGATGACCCGTTCGCAGCAGTTCCGGAACCTGCAACAGATTTTCCGTTTTTCCACTCCGAAGCAGATGCGGCCGGTCTGGCAGCGGGAACGCCTTTTATGGACTTCAACAACAACGGCGTTGACGATTGCGTTGAGAGCTTTGTTGGTGAAATCTCGGTTGGCGGCTGTGCTGTTGTTGGCGATGACGGGTTAGTAAGGCCTTTCAATCCTGGCCTGGTCGATGGTGACATCAACTTTGATTCGATACTTAGCGACGGATCACCTCAGACAGGAGCAGATCATCAGTTTCTGGATCCGGAAGTCGAGCAAATTTTGTTTAACGCGCTCATTAACTTCGAAATCAACGATAGCACCAGGTTGTTTGCAGACATCAAGTATGTGCAGTCCGATACGAATACGACCGACGGCACGATCTCGTTCGAGGACACGATCAATATTTCCCAGCAAAACCCGTTTGTGCCGGCGGAACTACAGACTTTGATGAACGACATCATTGGCCTGAATCCGCAGTTCGCGGATACCGCGCAATACTTTATAAGCCGTGATCCG
Organism: uncultured Woeseiaceae bacterium; assembly: GCA_964403695.1. GTDB lineage: Bacteria > Pseudomonadota > Gammaproteobacteria > Steroidobacterales > Woeseiaceae > SZUA-117. The sequence goes on from CAYOHF010000037.1 coordinate 9,238, forward strand.
GAGGATATTCACAACAACGGTGTATATGAGCGTGAAACAGTTCGAATTGTCGCTGGCATCGAAGGAGACTTCTCGGACAACTGGACCTGGGAGGCGGCGGCAAACTTTGGCAAGACCACGGAAGACGTAAGGCAGCACGAGCTGCTGCCGGATCGATATTACGCCTCACTGGATGTGGTTGACGACGGCGCAGGGAACCCGGTTTGCCGATCTGAGGTAGATCCCAACTGGACGTTGGATACATTTAACAGCGGTAGTATTTTTGGTGCGCCGGGTGTCAATACCTTTACGCCAGGCGATGGTAGCTGCGTTCCGGGCAACCCGTTTGGTCTTAATAATTTCTCAGTTGCGGCGCAGGATTTCATTGCACCATTTCGCCGGCAAAACGATGAGATCAAGCAAACTGTACTGAGCCTGATTGTCACGGGCGATACCAACAACTGGTTCTCGCTGCCGGGCGGCCCGATAGGCCTGGCAGGTGGCATTGAGTATCGCAAGGAAGAAAGCGATTCGGTTCCGGATGCATTCGAGCAAGCCGGCTTTTACTTCAACTCGCAAACTTCTCCGGTATCCGGTGATTTTTCTGTAGCCGATCTGTTCGTCGAAGTCTCTTTGCCGCTTTTACAGGGCGTGACGTTTGCTGAAGAATTGACGGTTGACGGGGCATATCGATTGTCCGACTACGATCTCGCGGTTGGTCAGACCAGCAGCTACTCCGGAGGAATCAGCTGGACGCCGATAGAGGATATTCGTTTTCGTGGAACGTTCTCCCGGGCCGTGAGAGCACCAAATATCTTCGAGCTGTTCAGTCCGCAAACGGGCGCGACATTCAATCTTGATATTGACCCTTGCGATCAATCAGCGATCGATGCATTGGCCGTATCGGATCCTGCAACTGCCGCTCAGAGATCAGCCAACTGTGCAGCTGACCCGCTGGTCGGACCAGGATTTAATAACCCGCTAACGTCAAATTTCTCCGGAGTAATCGGCGGTAACCCGGACCTGAAAGAGGAATCCTCGGATACTGTGACGATCGGCGCGGTCTTTGCTCCACGCTTCATCGAGGGGTTCACGCTGACGATCGACTACTGGAGTATCGAAATCGACGACGCCGTTCAGGCTGTTGCTGGTGCAGATATTTTGCGCGGTTGTTACGACGGCCCGACTCTGGACCCGACCTTTTGCAGCCTGTTCACCCGCATTAGTGATACGAATTCAGGATTCTTCGGTGGCCTGAATTTCATGCAGACCGGGCAGATCAACTTTGCCGGATTGCAAACGTCTGGCATTGATACGGAAATCGTTTACGATTTCGATCTGTTTAATGGCGGTGTCACTTTACGCGCTAATGCAACTTACCTTGACGATTTGACAGTGTTCAGGAGTGCGTTCGACCCATCGGTAGCCGATGACGAAAAAGGTGAGATGCAAAGTCCTGAATGGGCAGGTAATTTTAGTGCTCGCTGGAGTGGCAGCAGCCTGACACTGGGCTATTCGGCACAATACATTGGCGATCAGCTACATCGCCTGGTTGAGGTGAATGAGGAACTTTCCTTTGACAATGCCAGGACCGGCTCCAGGTGGATTCACAATCTGTCGGCGAATTATTCTATATCCGATCGATACCAGGTGTACGGAGGCATTCAGAACCTGACGGATGAGGAACCGTTTATGACTCAGCCCAGCTTTCCGACAAGCCCCCGCGGAACGTATTTCTTTTTCGGGCTGACAGCTAACCTGTAATTTCTGCAGCGCGGCGGCGTCATGCAGTGGAAAACAAAGCCGGCGCAGAGATGCGCCGGCTTTTTTTTAAACAGATCGCCCAGGGGCTGCAGTCCCCCACTTAATCGGTCGCTTCTTCATCGACCGGCTTGAGTTGCTCCTCAAGGAAATTCACCATCGTGCGGTAATAAGCAACACGATTCGCCTGCTTCGCAATTGAGTGTCCTTCATCGGGGAATCGCATGTAGGTAACCGTGCCGCCTGCTGCACGAATCGTCTTCACCAGCCGATCTGATTCGGTCACCGGGTCACGGGGGTCGTTGGCGCCGTGTTGAACGAGCAACGGCACCTTGATGTTCGCGGCGTTATTGATCGGTGAGTTGACCCGGTAGAATTCCTGCCAGCGCGCTTCACGAATATCGCCGTATTCGACTCGGTCTGATGCTTTCAGCCCTGGTGATGCTTCCTGTAGTGCACGAACCCAGTCGGAAACGCCAACCATTGAAACTCCGGCATCGAATACGCCTGGATAGGAACCGAGAACGGCATTTACCATGTAGCCGCCATATGAGCCGCCCATCACCGCTATACGTTGTGTGTCCAGCCTTGCGTCCTTTGAGAGGAATGCAACGGTGTCGACCAGGTCGCGTACCGAATCCAGTCGTTTCTCCTGGTTGTCGAGGCGGGCGTAGGTTTTGCCAAAGCCGGTCGAGCCACGCACGTTGACATCAAAAACAGCAATGCCATTGTTAACCAGGTACTGAACCTGCGGCCGAAACGTCGGCCTCGATTGCCCGGTCGGTCCACCGTGAACTCTTACTACTACAGGTGGTAACACGGCAGCTTGTGACTGATCTGGCAGGTACAAAAGCCCCTGTAACTCAATGCCGTCGCTGGCCGGATAACGCAGGGATAAAGGAATTGTGAAAGTTTGCGGGTCGAGTCCGGCGAGCGATGATTGAACGGCCTGACTGATTTCGTTTGACTCGAGATTCCAGACGAAGACATCACCGGGCGTCGCCGGACCAGTGACACGGATACTCAGTGATGAGGCAGCAGACGACATATCGAGCTGGAAGGTCCCAGGTGGTAGTTTCGGTGCGACCAGCGAGCCCTGGCTGCTGAGATCGATAGTGTGCAGTTTTGCGTAACCATCTTCATTCGTTGTCCAGGCAAGGAAGCGCCCGTTGCCATTCAATGTGACATTGCTTATATCACTGTCGGGGGTTTCCAGGAACATCAGCTTCTGCTCTTGAAGAGAGTAAAAAGCCAGGCCAGCGAACTCCCGATCCTGGTTCGTCGCCAGGTAGAAGCCGCTGCCATCAGGAAGCCAGGCAAACTTTCCATAGTATGCAGCGACGTCGGGCTGAAACAGTGGCGTCATCTCGCCACCGTCCATGTTCAGCAGATGCACGTCCATTGCATCTTCACCCCGGGTCTCCGTGACGATGACGATATTTCCATCCGGTTGCCACGCGCGCGGAAAAAAACCGAAGCTGCCCTCGTAAACGAGGTGCGCTTCATTACTCGCAACATCGCTGACGTAAATATCAAAATCCTGGCCATTTCGCTCGGTGGATGAATACAGGAATTGCGAGCCGTCCGTGGAAAACATGCCGAAAGTCCGGAATGCGTCGGTCAACGGCAGCAACTGGCGTTCTGCTGTGCCGTCAACAGAAAGCAGGTAGTAACCTTCGCGCTCATTGCCATCGGCGTCCCGGCCGACTATGAGATGTTTTCCATCCGGTGCCCAGCGATAAAAAGTTATGCCGGTGCCAAAAGACAGTTGCGTAGGCCAGCCGCCTTCAACACCAACAACCCACAGTTGTCGTTCGCCGGTAACGGTATAGCGGAATGCGATTTTGGAACCATCAGGCGATATGAGGGCGGATTGCGCACCGCGTGCCAGGAGATAGCGGACAATGTCAGCGGGTTGTTCCCCGGCGAGCCCGACGGTTACCGGTTCGATGACCGGGATGTCATCCGGGTTGTCCCACGTTGTGTCGGCGGCCGCAGAAAGAGTCAGTCCCGTCGTCGCAAGAATTGCAGCAACATACTTTACCTTGATCATCTATTTTCCCCGGCTAAATCCAAACTGGAGCAATCATCGCGCTGCAGGTGCCATCGGGCAAGAGCATCACCGAGCATGTACGACGAAATTCGGGGGAATTCAATGACCAAGAGCTTTCTGGCTTTGACTTTTTCAGGCTGCCTGCCAATTGTTGGTCAAGCAGCTGCGCAGGATGTCATCCAGTTCAGGGCAGGCCAGCAAATCAGGTAATGGCTTCATCCTGAAAAATCTCTTCTATCGACAATCCGAATAGCCGCGCAGCATTGAATGCCAACGGCAAACTGGGGTCGAACCGAGGTTTCTCCAAGCTAAACCGGGGTCGAACCGAGGTTTTTCTTCGGCCTGCCATTTTTTCTGTGTCTTACCGATCGCCCCAACATCACCTCTATTTGGTCTTTAAATCGATCATTGCCGAGCACCAGGCATGCGTTAGTGGTGTCTCGAATGGTTGTGAGCAATTCGGGCGCGATGCAATCGCGGAACAACTTTCGGTAGGCAGCCTGTCGCTCGTCAGCACTTGCCGCCAACGACAGGTAAATTGGATGTGGTTTGAGCAAATCATCTGCTCTTCCAATTGCGTTGAAAGCGAAACTCGAATAGGGATATTCAGCTGGTCCTGAAACGATGCCCGCTCGCACTGGGTTGAGCTCGATGTATTTATGGCAGGTTAGGAGGTAGCGATCATCCTGAACGAGACTTGCCTTGTAACGACCCTGCCATAACGTCCCCGTTCGATTATATTTCTTGTTTAGTGTTTGTACATAGTGGCGGCCCATGGCCTGCATCAGGAGAGGAAGTGATCGCTTATCGCCAGGTGTGATCAAAAGGTGAGTGTGATTGGGCATCAGGGCATACGCATGAACATGACACTCGTATTGAGATGCCGACTGGCCGAGTGATCGTAGATAAAGTTCATAGTCATCCGGCTGAAAGAATACAGCCCGGCGGTCCACCCCACGCTGAATTACGTGTTGTGGAATATTAGGTATGAAGTAGCGGGGCTGGCGCGGCATCAAATCTTCGACGGTGAAATCATTCTGCACAATGTAATGACTATAGATTGCTTCTTACCAGCGGAGAAACTCCGGTTCGACCCAAGTTTTGCAGAAAACCTCGGTTCGACCCCGGTTTTTGCATTTCTAATTGGTATTGTAGGAGCCCGCCATGCGATAGATGCAATTCCTCGATTCCGGAGAAATTCGATCTATCGGCACGGGCGATTGCGTAGATTAAGGAACAACCTGTCACGTTGTCGTAGCGATCAAAAGGCGTGACCGACCTCGGTTACCGGTCCGTATGCAGCCGATTCTGCATACCAGATGCCGCCGTCTTTGACGACGATGTCGACATGTTGCATAGCGTCGATGTTAGCGAGCGGATTGCCGTCGATGACGATTATGTCGGCGAGTTTGCCGGGTTCAATTGTGCCGAGCTCATCAAATTTATCGAGAATCTCGGCGTTCGTTTTGGTCGCTGCAGATATAACCTGTATCGGCGTCATGCCACTGTCGACCAGCGCCGACATTTCGCGCCACATGGCTTCGGTGTGCATATTCAGCGGGCTTGCTGCGTCCGTACCTACGCCCATATAAGCGCCGGCTTCGATAAACTGCCCCGCCGACTTTTTGGCGTTACGCGACTCCTGGCCAATGTCGTAGAAATAGGACCGGCGGTGAAAATTCTCAAATGATGCGATGAACTCCTCGTAAATATCTTCAGGCATGTCCTTCTTGTATACCGGGTCATACAGGCGCTCGGGAAACGCTACTGTCGCCGGGTAAACCCAGATGCGATGTGAAATTGTCTGCACGATCGGAATATTCTTGTGTGCGATCTCGGCGACCAGTGCATCGTCATACGGAGGGTTTCGTGCTGAACCGACATGCTGGAACACATCCACGCCCGCATCGATTGCCATCCTGATCGCATCCGGATCGTATAAATGTGCGTGCACTTTTTTGCCGTGTTTATGCGCCTCTTCTACGACAGCGCGATAGTCATCTTCAGTCAACCCGACCCAGGTCTTAATGACGTCCGAACCGGCAGCGATCAGCTCTCTCGTTTTTTGTGCAGCCTCACGCGGGGAATCGATAACGATCTCATAAATGTCCGGCACGCCTTCCATATCGAGCCGTGTTATCCACGGCCCCGAAACGGTCAGTCGCGGTCCGGGAATCTCGCCCGCGCGTATGCGCTCACGAAACGCGAGAATCTGGAACGGTGCACCCAGGTCGAGGCCACTGGTGACGCCGCCACGCATCATTTGCTTTGCTGCTATGGGCATCACTTCATCTATGCGTTCCATGTTGTTGAGGAATGCGTAGTAGCGTTCGTATTCGCCGTGACCAATGAGGTCGATGTGCATGTGCGCATCAATGAGTCCGGGCATTACCGTTTTACCGCCAGTATCGATGATGATGGCGTTATCCGGGATCTCGGTATCGAGTTTCGAACCGACCGCAGTTATGCGACCGTTTTCGAAAATGACGACAGAATGATGAATGGGCTCTGCTTCATAGCCGTCAAGCAACATGCCACCAACGAAAGCAACCGGCCGATCCGGCCGCAAGCTTTCCTGTGCGAGTGAGTTGCCTGCCGCGAGTGTGACAAAAAGGCATATAAGTGTGTTTCTCATTTCCTGCGCCCCTGTTTTCTGCCATTGTAACGGCTCATACGCTCGTCGAGACTCGAATCGGGGACAAGTTCATGTTTGTGCGTACAGCCACCGTAATTATTGTTATGACCTGGTCTTTGCTGTCGGCAGCGCAAACCAGTGAAATCAGCGCGGACCCGGAGCGCATGGAACAACGCATCAAAGCCCTGTCCGCGTTTGGCGCAGACGACTCCGGCGCCACCAGTCGTGTTGCCTTCAGCGAGGCCGACATCGCTGGTAGAAAATACATAATGAATCTGATGCGTGAAGCCGGGCTAACTGTCCATGTGGATACGGCAGGTAATATCATCGGCAGGCGCGAGGGCAGCGATGAGAACCTGCCGCCAATCATGTTCGGCTCGCATATCGATTCAGTCCCGGGCGGTGGTAACTACGACGGCGATGTTGGTGTGATCGGCGCTATCGAAGTTGCGCAACTGCTGCATGAGCGCGGTATCGAGACCAATCATCCGCTTGAGATCGTCAGTTTCACTGATGAGGAAGGTGGCCTGACGGGCAGTCGGGCAATGATCGGCGAACTCACGGATCGTGCACTTGAGGTCATGACGCATAGTGGCCTGACGATCAGAGAGGGCATTTTTGCCGTGGGAGGCGACCCAAATCGTCTCGAACTCGCCGAACGCCAGCCGGGAAGTATCGCGGCTTTTGTCGAGTTACATATTGAGCAGGGCGGAATTCTCGACGAGGAAAACATCGACATTGGTGTCGTTGAAGGAATCGTCGGCATCCGTTGGTGGGATGTGACGATCGACGGCTTCGCCAATCATGCCGGCACGACGCCGATGAACAAGCGCTGGGATGCGATGGTCACTGCCGCCGAACTTACCCTGGCAATCAACCGTATCGCCACTGATTTGCCCGGGCGCCAGGTGGCGACAGTTGGCAAGATTCGTGCGCTGCCGGGTGCACCGAACGTTATTCCGGGCGAGGTCATACTTAGCCTGGAGATTCGCGATCTTGAGGCACGAAAAATTCAACAGGTTTTCGACCTGATTGAGGCCGAGGCGGAGCGTATTGGAGACACACGATTTACACCGATTCGATTTGCCGAGATCGATGTCGCGTCTCCACCAGCGCCGACGGATCAGCAGATGCGGCGCATCATTTCCACCGCAGCAGATGATCTCGGTTTGTCCTACAGGTTGATGCCGAGCGGCGCCGGTCATGATGCACAGGATATGACGCACATTGCCCCGACCGGAATGATTTTCGTACCGAGCGTAAAAGGCATTAGCCATTCACCGAAAGAATTTACGACGGCACTGGATATGGCCAATGGCGCCAGCGTCTTGCTTAAGACTGTGCTGGCCATCGATGATGGTGCACTGGAGTAGTTTAGTGCTGGCGCCGCGTTGCTTTTCCGACAAGCAGCCACAGAAAAAGTTATGATGCCCCGGCGCTGGCCAGGAAATAATAATTATGACAACGCCTAAACCCCCGTCACTTACAGATGCGCTGATCCCGATCGCGGCGCTGGTCGTAATGCTGGCGCTCTCTGTTTTCATATTCGGCTCTGATTCTTCGTCCGGACCAAACCAGATCGTGTTGACCATGGCGGCAGCCGTCGCGTCAATCGTCGCGGTCAGAAACGGTTATAAGTGGGGTGATCTGCAAAAGGCGATTGTCGCAGGTATCAGCACCGCAATGATCGCGATACTCATTCTGTTATCTGTTGGCGCATTGATAGGCACCTGGCTCATGGCCGGCACTGTTCCGTCACTTATCTATTACGGCCTGGAGCTTCTCAGTCCAAACTGGTTCTTTGCTGCAACCTGCCTGATTTGTGCTATCGCTGCACTGGCGACCGGCAGTTCCTGGACCGTAGCTGGCACGTTGGGTGTAGCGCTGATCGGTGTCGCGTTGGGACTCGGCCAGTCGCCCGCGATTGCTGCCGGTGCAGTTATTTCCGGCGCCTATTTTGGTGACAAAATGTCACCGCTATCCGACACTACAAACCTGGCTCCTGCAGTCGTGGGGACCGATTTATTTTCCCACATTCGCCATATGGCCTGGACCACGGGGCCGTCATTCACCATTGCGCTGTTCCTGTTTGCAATTGTTGGCTTCGGAGGAGATACCGTGGCGGACAACTCCTCGCTAGAGCAATTGATGCTCACGCTTGATGCTAACTTCAGGATTTCAATTCTTGCGTTGTCGCCGCTGGTCGTAGTTTTTTTTCTGGCATACAAAAAAACACCACCTCTGCCGACAATACTCTTTGGCGCCTTACTGGGTGGCGTTCTTGCGATATTTATACAGCCGGAGGGTGTACTCAAATTCGCTGATTCGCCAGAGCTCTCCCGATCAATGGCGATGGCCAAAGGCGTCTGGCTCGCAATGTCAGATGGTTACGTATCAAGCACCGGTGATGCTGCCGTTGACAATCTCCTTACCCGGGGCGGCATGAGCAGCATGTTGGTTACAATCTGGTTGATCATAACGGCTCTTTCATTCGGCGCTATTCTTGAGCATACCGGCATGCTGCAGCGCCTTGTCGACGGTGCATTGAAACGGGCGAAGTCGACCGGCTCGCTGATTGGTACGGTGGTCTTAAGTTGTATTGGCATAAATATAGTTGCGGCCGATCAATACATTGCCATTGTGTTGCCAGGAAAAATGTATCGTGCGGAATTCCAGAAACGCGGTCTTGATCCAAAGAACCTTTCACGAGTCATAGAAGACTCCGGCACACTGACTTCGCCGCTGGTGCCATGGAACACCTGCGGTGCATACATGGCTGCGACGTTAGGCGTAGCAACATTCGCTTATCTGCCTTTTGCATTTTTTAACCTCATCAATCCAATGGTGTCAGTAATTTACGGTTATACCGGATTCACCATGGTTAAGATCGATGAGTCGACAGAGGCAGAGGCAGCGACTGCTTAAACAGCTGCTGCGCAGAGTCCCGGTTCCTTGTTGTCACCTTCGCTACAATATTTTCTTCTCAGAATCTCGCGATTGCTGCTTTTGCTTTTGCTTTCAGGCGCAGCGTTTGCCAGTGGCGGCGTTATTCTCAAGGGTGATGTGTGCACCATAGAGGTCGGCTTCTACGAAGCACGATTTACCGCATATCAACCACAAACAAGCGGCAACGAGGAGTTTTGCGAGGATCTGCCGGATACAGGCGAGTCAATTTTCGTGCTCGACTATCTGCATGCCAGCATGCGCGAGGTGCCGGTAAGCTTTCGTATCATCAGGGATACCACCGGTCTTGGTCGCTTTGTCCAGCACGACGATATCCTGGCACTTGAAAATATCGACGAACTCACGGTTTTTTATCAACCGCCGGTCATCAAACCCGGCGCATCATTCCGCATAGAGCATGAGTTCGCGAAGAAAGGCGAATACATCGGTATTGTGACTGCGGGTCATCCGACTAAAGACGCTATATATAGTGCGGTATTCCCGTTTACCGTTGGCGCCTTCAATTTCCCGTACTGGACGCTTGCCGTTGTTGTCGGTGCACTTTTAATCGTCCTGGTGCGCCTGGCGTTTGTTGCGAAGCCCGGAGAACGAGCGGCAGAGACGTGAAGCTATTTCTGAATAAACACGGTGCATGGATGCTGGCTCTTCTGCTGGCTTTGCTGGCCTTTCCACCACAATGGTACCCGGACCCTGTACGGGTAAAGTTTACTGAGTGGTTCGGCGCTGCAAGCTTCAGGCCGTTACCCGCGTCAACCGAAGCACGTTCGCTTGAGCCGGAAGTATATTGCCCGCCGGACCCCTCCGGTTGGCGTGACGAGCAACAAATTGAAGGCGTGCAAATATCTGCTTCCGCACCTTGCGTTGCCGATAATCCATTCGCTATCGCTGCTTTCGTCAAAGGTACAAACAACGTTTCAGAGGACACTTTGCTAAAGAGCGGACTGACGGCAGATGCCGTCGAGAAAGGCCGCGACCTGGATGGCGACGGCGACCCTGATGAAATCCATATTCGCCTTGAGGTTGCAGAGTTAAACGGTGGCTCATCGATTACGCGGGACCCGGTGACGAGTTATGACATCGCACCTGGAGTAAGCCCGGGACTGTGGGTTTTTGCGCCAAAATTTGTCGGCATGGCGGTCGAAAATTTCGAGTCAAATGTTGCACGCTATTCACTCCGACTGCCGTCGCCGGCAATCCGCATTGAACAGGGTGACCAGGTATATGTCACGCTGGAAAACAGTCATTACATGCCACACACATTGCATCTGCATGGCGCCGATCATGGTTTTACGGACGTTAGGGGAGAAGGGAATGATGGTGTTCCTTTAACGAGCGAAATACCGGTGTTACCGGGTGATGCACGTACCTATGAGCTGACGCCGCGACAGTCCGGCACGATGTATTACCACTGCCACGTGCAACCGCATGTGCACGTGCAGATGGGCCTGCAGGGACTGTTCATCATCGAAGAAAACCGACCGAACAACACTTTGCAGACGATGAATATCGGCGCTGGCCTCGTACGGGCGCCGTCCGTGGCGTCTAGTGAATCCTACGACAGGGAATTCGACCTGCACTACCTTGATCTCGACAAAGAACTCAGCGAACGCATTCAAAAATACAACGATCCACGCCTGATTACTCAATCGATGCATCGGGACTACGACATCACAGATGCCACGGTAGATTACTTCACGCTTAACGGGCGATCGTTTCCCTATACCTTCAGGGAGTCGCTGCTAGTGGGTGCAGAAAATGAGCGCATCAAACTCAGAGTCGTGAACGGCGGTTCCAAAGGCATTGCGTTACACACGCATGGCCACAAGTTTACGGTTACCCATCGTGACGGTGTTGCTAAACCGGAGACCACGCTGGCACCACAGGATGTCGTCTGGCTCGCGACTTCGCAGCGTGTCGACCTGTCACTGGAGCTCACCAATGATGGCTTGCGTGCCTATGGCCCGGGTATCTGGCTTTATCATGACCACCAGAATAAGGGCATAACCACCGACGGCATTGGACCGGGTGGCAACATTAGCGCCATCGTCTACGAGGAGTACCTGCAGGAATCTGGCTGGCCAAATACGCTCGGTGTGTCAATGGACAAGTATTTCACGGATGCGTATTACCAGAGGGGGGTGCCGGTTTGGGAGGACTATGCCCCGGGACTGTTCTCGCAGGCGGGAAATGACCCGGTCATGTTAGTGCGGGTCGTCGTTTTGGCGTTGTCCCTCGGCATCATGGCCGCATTGCTGCTGAGCACGCTCATGCGGCGCAGGGCGTGACATGTTGCTGCGACTGGCATTGCTGATTCTTTTGCCTGGGGCAGTTTTTGCACAGCAAATGGATCACAGTGACCACGAGATGGCCGTCGGCAAGACTGGCGTGGTCATGAATGAGAACCGCGACACCTTGCCGCGCGGCTGTACTAATATCAGCCGTGAACACTCTTTCACTATTCACGCCGGACGCGAATATGCGGACCAGTTGCACGGCATGATGTTTGGCATGAGTGAACACGAAGTGCGGGTCGAGCCGTGCAGTCGGGTCGAGATTACGTTCGTCAATGACGATGGTATTCGCCACCAGTGGATGGTGCATGGATTGCCAAAATATCTGTATCCGGCAGGCATGTTTCACATCGAAGCCATGGGCGAGCAAACACAAAAGGGCGTGTTCATCGTGCCGCCCGAAGACAAGACCTACCTCATTCATTGCGACATGGCCCAGCACATGGAAAAGGGCATGCGCGGGCAGCTGGTTGTGGGAAAAGGGAGCGGTGACCTGTGGAGCGTCCCTGGTATCAGCGACGACTATTACCGTTTTTCTTATCTTTCCGGGCTCACTATCTATATTGCCGTAGCCTTTGCGTTGCTGGGCTTCGCGATCGCATTTTTCTTCGCAAGAAAAATAAAATAGAGAAGCAGCAGGCTCAGTCATGTGCGATGATTTGGTCAGATTGATGCAGTAACGGATCCGCATGGGAACACTTGAAGCCAAAAACTCGAGCGCGTTAATAAGTGCCGCCGCAATCATCGTCATTATTTTTGGCATGCAGGCTGCCAAAGTCTTGCTGGTGCCGTTCCTGCTCGCTGTTTTCTTTGCGTTGATCGCGGTGCGGCCGATGTTATGGCTGCAAGCAAAAAAAGTGCCCTCGATGCTGGCCGCGCTTTTGATCGTTATCACCATGATGCTGATCTTTGCAATGGTAGGCACGATTGTCGGTTCATCAATTGGCGAATTTACCGCTGCGCTACCAGCCTACCAGGAGGGTCTTGATGCGATAGTTCAGGGTGGCTTGCAATTTCTAGCCAAAATAACGGGCAACGAGCACTCGTTCTCTGACCTGGGTGAGCTCATAGATCCCGGCTGGGCGATGGGCATGGCGGCAAGCATATTGACAGCGCTCCAGGATGTGCTGAAGAACGTATTTCTAATACTGTTCACGATGGTGTTCATGTTGCTCGAGGTTTCAAGTGCGGCTACCAAGGCGCAGGCAGCATTCGGTGTCTCCGCCGACTCATTCCAACGTCCACGTGCTTTCGTCAGCAATCTCGGCCGATATCTCGGCATTAAAACAGTGGTTAGTGTTGTAACAGGGATGGCGGCCGGATTGCTTTCCTGGTGGATCGGACTCGACTTTCCATTGCTGTGGGCCATGCTCGCGTTTCTTTTCAATTATGTGCCAACGATCGGCTCAATCATTGCGGCGGTTCCGGCAGTTCTCCTGGCGCTGGTGCAACTGGGACCTGGTGATGCGTTGACCACCGCCCTGGGCTTTCTCGCTATCAACATGCTGTTCGGCAATATGCTCGAGCCACGACTGATGGGTCGCGGTGTAGGCATTTCGCCGCTGATCATATTTACCGGCCTGGTGCTGTGGGGCTGGATATTCGGTCCGGTGGGTATGCTGCTGTCTGTTCCACTGACCATGACGGTAAAGATGGCGCTGGAATCGAATGAACAAACTCGTTGGGTCGCAATCCTGATTGGTTCGGAGCAGGATGCAGAGTGGGCACTCGCTCACCAGATGAATGAGAAAAAAGAGTAATAAAAAATCACCAGCAAAACTCAGAAGGAATAAGACAGTGTCATCGGTTTTTTACAGAAGTGTAGGTTCGACATATCCAATGGCGACACGCGGCGAGGGTGTGTACCTCTACGATAGCGAGGATCGTCAGTATCTTGATATGAGTGGTGGTGCGGCAGTCTCCAGTCTCGGCCACGGGCATCCTGAAATTATCAACGCTGTGCAAAGGCAGGTTGAAGAGCTGGCGTTCGCGCACACTTCGTTTTTTACGAATGAACCCCAGGAAGACCTGGCCGCGCGGATTGCGGCACGATTTCCCGAAAAGGAGGCCAAAGCCTGGTTCACTTCCGGCGGCTCCGAGTCCAATGAAACGGCATTAAAACTTGCGTGGCAATACTGGCGCGCTCGTGGTCATGCCGACAAGACGATCGTCATCAGCAGGGATTTCAGTTATCACGGTGGTACGTTGGGCGCTGTATCGATTAGCGGCGCTGTGTCGCGACGAATTGCATTCGAAAAAGTACTGCACGACTGGCCGCGTATTGCGCCGTGTTTTGCGTATCGGCACCAACGTGAGGGCGAGTCGGATTCAGATTATGGACAGCGTGCGGCTGCGGAGCTGGATACCGCGATTCGGGCTACAGGTGCCGACAACGTCGCAGCATTTATTGCCGAACCGGTAGTCGGTGCGACGCTGGGCGCAGCTGCGGCGGTGAGTGGCTATTTTAAGGAAATACGCCGCATCTGCGATGAGCATGATGTCTTGTTTATCGCGGATGAAGTGATGTGCGGCAGTGGTCGAACCGGCACATTTTATGCGTGCGAACAGGAAGATGTGGTGCCGGATATGGTGACCCTTGCCAAGGGTCTTGGCGGTGGTTATCAGCCGCTCGGTGCGGTGCTTGCCAGAGAACACATTTGTGAAACCATTCGCCAGGACAAGAGCGAATTTGCACACGGCCACACCTATATCGGGCATGCGACAGCCTGTGCCGCAGGCGTCGCAGTTCAGAAGTGCCTGGACCAGGATGGATTGCTGGCGTCAGTTCATGGCAAAGGTGAGCGGTTTATGGCTGCTTTGCAGGGTGCCTTTGGCGATCATCCCTACGTAGGCGATATCCGTGGCCGCGGCCTGTTTGCAGGTATCGAATTCGTTGCCGATCGCGAGACAAAAAAACCGTTTCCGGCCGAAGATAAACTGGCTGCCAAGATTTTTGCAGCAACCATGGAAGCCGGGCTGATCTGTTACCCGGGTCATGGAACTGCCGGTGGTTTCGAGGGCGCCCACATCATGCTGGCACCGCCGTTCATTGCTGAAGACGAACATTTTGAGGAGCTGACGGTGCGCCTTGGCAAAGTCATCGACAAGGCGATTGGCAAGGTCTGACCAGCAAATAATGTCGCAGCCATTCATTATTATGTGCGCACCAAATGGCGCGCGAAAAAATAAGACCGACCACCCGGCTTTGCCAATATCAGACAGTGAACTTGCAGACTGTGCTGAATCCATTCTAGGTGAAGGTGCGTCAATCATTCATCTTCATGTACGTGACGATAGTGGCGGGCACACACTGGATGTCGACCGCTATCGCAGTGCAATAAATGCAATACGGCAGCGCATCGGTAATCAACTTGTTATCCAGGTCACAACTGAAGCGTGCGGAATCTTCGACCGACAACAGCAAATAGATTCGATTCACGCTCTTAAACCGGAGGCAGTGTCACTGGCGCTGCGGGAACTTTGTCCTGATGCCGACTCGGAATCCACGGCCGCGGACTTCTTCACCTGGTTGAACGAGAATGGTGTATTGCCGCAATATATCCTCTATTCAGCGGACGAGGTGGTGCGTTTTGAAGAACTAAGGCGTCGCGGCATTATCCACGATGCGGTTCCGTTCGTTTTGTTCGTGCTTGGTCGTTACAGTAAAGATCTTGTTGGAGATGTGAAAGAGCTTGGCGCATTTGTGGATGCAGTTAGCCCGGAAACCGTATGGGCTGTTTGCAGTTTCGGTCAATCCGAGCATGCCGCCGTAGCCCAGGCAGCGAATATGGGCGGTCACGCGCGCGTCGGTTTTGAAAACAACCTCGTTTTGCCGAACGGCGAGACGGCCAGGGACAATGCCGCATTGGTCAGTCTTGCGGCCGATCGTGCGCACGCGGCGTCAAGAACATTGGCAAGCGCGGATGACGTCCGTCAGTTGTTCTCCTGACTCGGTTTGAGCGAATGAAGAAAGTGCTCGCAAGCCTCTTATTGTTCTCCACTGCAATAAATGTGCAAGCGGCGGATATTCATTTCATGATTCCGGGCGGTGCCGGCAGTGGCTGGGACAGGACTGCGCGTGGCGTCGGCATGGTGTTGCGCGATGCGGCGCTAATCGACAATGCTTCTTTCGAAAACATTTCAGGCGCCGGCGGCGGCGTAGCAATTGGCACGTTGATCGAAACCGCCGATAGACGAAGCAATACGCTGATGGTCAATTCGACACCAATCATTGTTCGGTCTCTGACAAAATTATTTCCCTACTCATTTCGCGATTTAACGCCGATCGCCCGAGTAATCGGCGACTACCAGGCCCTGATTGTGCGAGCGGATTCCGACATTCGTGACTTCAACGATGTGCTAACCCGGTTTCGCGATAACCCGCGCAGTGTCAAATTCGCCGGCGGTTCGGTTCGCGGCGATCTTGATCATCTTGTTCCGGCTCTCGCCATCCGGGCGGCTGGTGAGGACCCGCGAGCAGTGGCCTATGTACCATACGATGGTGGTGGCAAAGCGTTGGCTGGCTTCCTGACCGGAGAAGCAGACGTTCTCTCGACAGGATTCAGTGAGGCCCTTGAATATCATCGGGCGGGCCGTTTGCGCATTATCGCGGTCAGTGCGCCGCAGCGAGTCGCCGGTCTCCCAGGCATAGCAACATTTATTGAGCAGGGGGTAGATTTTGAATTCGTAAATTGGCGCGGTTTTTTTGCGGCTCCCGGAATTTCGTCGCAGGCAGCGAATGAGTATTCCGCGTTGTTGCGCAAGATGCAGACAACCGCAGGGTGGGAAGAGTTGCGCAGCCGAAACGGCTGGCAAAATCTGTTCCTGCCTCGAGATGAGTTCGTTGCATTCCTCGGTAAGCAGGAACAGGAAATCGGAGATCTTATGTCCGAGCTCGGCTTCTTGCGAACAACCACTCAATGACTATGCGACGCGACACGATCGCTGCCATATTCCTGCTCATCGTGTTTGCGGCGTACGGACAGCAGGCATTGCATATAGAAATGTTCCCGGGGCAGGAGCTTGAACCCTTCAAACCGCGAACGATGCCGGTCGCTCTCGCCGTGTCCGGCATATTGCTGTGCATTATTCACATTCTGCAGACGTTTCGCGATGAGACGGTTGAAGTGACCGCCTGGCAAGGTTATGACTGGAGGCGGGCGGGCATTCTTTGCATCGTAATGCTTGGCTACGGGTTCGCGTTTGTGCCGCTCGGGTTCATTGCAGCGACGATTCTGTTTTTGCTGGCGGGGTTTCTGACACTGGGTGAGAGACGCATCCCGGTGCTGGTTCTTCTCCCGGTCGTTTTCACGATCAGCTTTTGGGCTGTCATGACACAACTGCTCGGGCTCTACCTCGCCCCCGGCAACTGGTTGAGCAACTGAGATGTGGGACGGAATTGCAACGGGCCTGGCAACAGTCCTGATTCCGACTAACCTGCTGCTGGTGGTTAGCGGCTGCGTCGCCGGCACGTTTATCGGCATGTTGCCGGGGCTCGGTCCGATCTCCGCAATAGCGCTAATGATTCCGATTACCTATGGTTTCGATCCTTCATCAGGAATGATCCTGATGGCTGGTGTTTACTACGGCGCGATTTTCGGTGGTTCGACATCATCAATACTCATCAATGCGCCGGGCGTGGCGGGAACCGTTGCAACATCATTCGACGGCTACCCGATGGCGCAGTCCGGCCAGGCGGGCAAAGCGCTCGCGGTCGCGGCCGTCGCGAGTTTTGCTGGCGGCACGATTGCAGCAATTCTACTGATGCTTGCAGCGCCGGCGCTCGCACAGGTTTCTTTGAGTTTTCAGTCACCGGACTACATGATGCTGATGATTCTTGGTTTGACGGCAGTCTCTGCCTTTGCCTCCCGCGGCCAGGTGGTACAAGCATTAATTGCTACCGTTATCGGGCTAATGCTGGCGACGATAGGCACGGACCCGTCTGCCGGTGTGCAGCGATTTACGTTTGGTAGTCTTGACCTCGTTGATGGCATCAGTTTTCTGTTGCTGGCGATGGCGACATTCGCCTTGTCCGAGGCGTTGATGACAGTACTGAAGGGCGGCAGTCTGTCACCGCAAGCGAAAGCAACAGCGAAGGGCAGCTTTGGCAGCCTGAAAATCAGTCGCGACGAGGTGCGCCAGATTGCACCCGTTGTCGCACGTTCGTCCATTCTCGGTTTTTTTGTCGGCGTATTGCCGGGTGCCGGTGCGACGATCGCTTCATTCCTGGCTTATGGTATGGAGCGGGCGCTGGCGCCGATTAAAGAAAAGATGAAATTTGGACACGGCTCGATTCGTGGTGTCGCGGCACCGGAGACGGCCAACAACGCCGCATGCACAGGTTCGTTTGTGCCGCTGCTTACGCTGGGCATTCCGGGATCCGGCACTACTGCTGTGATGCTCGGTGCGCTTATTTCTTATGGTGTGCAGCCGGGCCCGCAATTATTCCAGAATAACCCGGAGGTATTCTGGTCGGTCATTATTTCCATGTACATTGGCAACGTTGTACTGCTGGTACTGAACCTGCCACTGATTCCCTATATCGCACGACTTCTTTTGTTGCCACATCAGCTGTTGGTGCCAATCATCCTGTTTTTTTCGTTAATCGGCGTGTACCTGGTCTCGTTCAATACCTTTGATATTTATATGATGACCGGCTTTGCGGTCGCAGCGATATTCCTGCGTTTGTTTGCTTATCCAATGGCGCCATTGATACTTGGTTTTATTCTCGGCGGCATGATTGAGGACAATCTGCAACGTACGATGACTTTGTACGATGGATCACTTGCATTCTTGTGGCAAAGACCGGTTAGTCTGGCGATAGCTGTTTTGATTGTTGCGGTAATTACTGTGCCGATTATTCGAAGCCTGCGAAAGGAAACCCGGCTCAGCTGATCGCCCGCTGGGCGGGCTCCTACATTGCTAA
>CAYOHF010000038.1:0-27593 GCA_964403695.1 uncultured Woeseiaceae bacterium
GGCGATGGGTATCGACCTGGTGTCAATCTCGGACGAGTAGATTTATTCGCGGCATTGTGTACAGGATGTACTTATGTCGCGGAGCCAGTCAATTTTGAAGGTGTGTGCCAGTCTTGAGGGATTGCCGATAACTGTCGTGGGATGCGCGGGAGCGACCTTGCCGCGATATCACCAACACGAGATCAAACATCGGCTTTCATTATTGACTAAACACAGTAAAACCAAAAAGGTGAATCAAAAGACAATGACTTACTCCATCCGGCTTTTTGTGAACATCCTTTGTCTTTCCTTACTAACGATTCTCGGGGCCAATCAAATGGCGTTCGCGCAATCGGCATCTCTGAGCCTTGAAGAAATAGTCACCCTGCAACGCGTAACCGCCGTGCGCATGAATCCTGCAGGCAATAAAATCGCGTACCTGCTGTCAGTGCACCGCGAACTCTATAAAGATGATGACGGCAAGCCATATCACGAACTGCACGTCGTCGATCTTAATGGCGAGTCACATCCCTACGTAAGCGGCAAGATCGATGTTTCTGCTTTCGCCTGGTCTGTGGATGGCGAATCCATTTATTTCGTTGCCCAGCGTGATCCGGAGGCAGCGTTCAATTCGTTGTTTGAGATCGCCCTGGCAGGCGGTGAAGCTGCACAGAAGTTCACGCACGTAAGTTCCATCGGGGCGATCCATCCATCACCGGACGGAAAACGTATTGCGTTTACGGCAACAGAAGCTGCCCCGGAGAAAAGTGAGGAACTCGCCGCGAAAGGATTCAAGGCGGTTGTGTATGAGGAATCGGTACTGCCGACAAAAGTCTGGATGCTCGACCTTGCAACGAATGAAGCAGTGGCCGAGGACCTTCCCGGATCTGCATCAGATTTCAGTTGGTCATCTGATAACAGTCGTTATGCCGTTGCACTTGCTCCGACACCCCTGATTGATGATTTGTATACATCACGCGATATATACGTCGTCAATGCGCTCAGTGGCAATGTCCTTAACAAAATGGGATCAGTCGGCAAGCTGGGACATTTTGAATTTTCTCCGGACGGCGAGCGAATCGCCTACATCGGCAGTATGGATATCAACGACCCGAATCAGGGCCGTTTGTATGTCGCATCAGTAACCGGTGGCGAGCGACGTGACCTGGTGCCTGGATACCTGGGGCATGTGGGTGCAATCGCCTGGCAGGACGATGTCAACATTCGCTGGCTGGGTAGGCGTGGCGTCTGGACCGAATGGTCTGTTGCCTCCACGATGGCCGCAAAAGAAGCAGGTTCTGCACCTTCATCGGGACCCATCCTGCGCTCGGTTGATGCACGTCCGGGTCAGTCAGTGGCGGCCGCAATTGCAGATACGCCGCAACACCCACAAGAGGTGTATTTATTGCGTGATGGCGCGCAACCCAAACGTTTGACGAATTCAAATCCGATTCTCGAGCAACGAAGTTTCGCAAAACAGGAAGCGATTATCTATTCGGCCAGAGACGGCCTTAAGCTCGAAGCGATTTTGATCCATCCTGAGAAAGAGGAGCGGGGCGGAAATCCGCTGGTCGTTTTTGTGCACGGTGGTCCGGAGGCACACCAATCCAATGGCTGGATGTCCAGCTACAGCCAGCCAGGGCAATTGCTGGCTGCGGAGGGTTATGCCGTTGTATATCCCAACTATCGCGGCAGTACTGGTCGTGGCAGCGAGTTTTCCCGGCTTGATCAAAATGATTATGCCGACGAAGAGTTTAACGACATCGTCGATGTCAAAACTCATCTCGTAAAGGAAGGTATGGTGAATGCCGATCGCGTCGGGATCTCCGGCGGCTCCTACGGTGGTTATGCGACCATGTGGAGCGCCACTGCGCTCAGCGAGGAATATGCAGCAGGCGTGGCCTTTGTTGGTATTTCGAATCAAATCTCGAAATTCGGCACAGGTGATATCCCTTTCGAGATGTACAACGTGCATTCTCTTGCCTGGCCATGGGAGGACTGGCTCGGAATGTTACAACGCAGCCCGGTCTATTACGCCGATAAAGCGAAGACGCCGCTGTTAATCATGGGCGGCGATAAGGATCCCCGCGTTCATCCCAGCCAGTCACTGGAAATGTACCGAAATATCAAACTGCGTAGCGACACGCCGGTTCGACTCGTAATTTACCCGGGCGAAGTACACGGCAATCGAAACACGGCCGCAAGGTATGACTATGCATTGCGTTTCAAGCGCTGGATGGACCACTACCTCAAAGGGCCAGGCGGCGAGCCACCGCCATATGAAATAGATCATGCAGCACGGCTGGAAAGCATGAGCGAGGAATAACTGGACGAAGCCACTGCCGTCCCATAAACCAGGAATAATATTACTGAACCGCATCGGTGGGCTTCAGTTCCGCTTGCTTTGGTTCGCTGTCGCCGGATCGGGCATTCGCGGCCACTTCGCTTTTGTACTCATCTTCATACTGCAACTAAGCACAATAATTTAGACAGCCGCTCCCACGTTACTTTTGGCAATATCGTGGGAGCGGCTTCAGCCGCGAATTCTAAACATCACGACTGGTTTTCGGTCTGTAGGACAGCAACGGGATGAACCGGTTTATCAAAAAGCCGCCAGAAAAGGCGATCTTTTCTTGCGACGCTATTCCTCCGCCTCTCCATCCCAGTAGTCAACAGCGTCTTCTTTACGTGCAAATAGCAAAAATGTCCCGGGATCACTCGGATCCCTGCTTTTGCCGTGCCAGACGCCGTATTTACCGGAGTCGGGATAGAGAAACACATCGGTATGATCAGTAGTGCTCAGGGCGATGTAACTGAGGTCGTCGTCAGACGTATTGATTATCTGGTGCGGTTGATCCGGATCTGCCGGGGAGCAAACGAAGTCGCCTGCTTGCAATGGATATTCCTGGTCGGCGTGCCGTAGCGTGCCACTACCCTCGAGAATGTAAAACATCTCTTCAATGACGTGGTGGGAGTGGTAGGGCCACGCTCGTTTTCCCGGCTTAAGCCGAACCACTGCATAACCGAGCTTTTCCGCGCCAATTTTTGCAGAAACGTCGGCCCTGCCTGCCTGGAATTCCTCACCTTTGCCAATTTCAGAGAATTCTAGTTCATTTATGTTTATTATAGGCTTAGACATACTTCTTACTCCATATTCTAGAATGTCGGCGATCTGTAGCCGCCAATCATACTTGAGGGATTTCCTGCCGTGTTTTGGAACATCTGTTCATGAGACGTATTATTTTCAGCATTGATATCGGATCTGTAAAGACTAAGGTCCGTCAGGAAACCTGGCGCCAGCCGGGATTCTATCCACGTCATTTTGCGGGGCAAAGATGATCATTTCGCACAGTCGTAACGATCTGCGACGGACCGTCGTATTAAATCCGAAAGGTGGCTGCGGTAAGTCGACGCTGGCAACCAATCTCGCGAGCTATTATGCGCTTCGCGGTCCGCTACCTGTGTTGCTTGATTGTGACCCGCAGGGATTTAGCATGCGCTGGCTCGATCGCCGTTCCAAACGCCGACCGCCCATTCACGGCATCGCTGCATTTAAAAAGTCGATGCAAGTCACCAGGACCTGGCAGTTAAGAGTGCCTAATGAGACGCGCCACGTAATTGTTGATTCACCGGCTGCTCTCGAAGGCATAGAAATTCATGATCTCATTTATGGGGCCAGCAACGTCATTATTCCTGTCTTGCCATCGCCCATTGATATTCGTTACGCCGCCCGGTTTATTGCGGAGCTGCTTTTAGTGTCACAACTGGATCGAAGCGATACGAAAGTAGCAGTAGTTGCAAACAGAACACGCAAGAATACAAAAAGCCTTGATAAGTTAATGCGCTTTCTCAATAGCCTCAGGATTCCAGTAATCGCAGTGCTACGTGATAGTCAAAACTATGTCGAAGCGGTGGGTCGGGGTGTGGGTGTGTACGAGTTACCGCACTACAAAGCCAAACAGGATATTGAGCAACTATCGAAAATCGTGGCCTGGCTGGAACGCGGACGCATGCGTGAAATAAAACCGGCAATAATGCCTGTCACTGCAGAGTTTGAGCAGCTGTCGATCGGACATCTGCATTAGTTGTCGCGATGGTAAGAAAGTACCTGCTACTCTTTCTTCACGGGAACGACCAGGACAGGAATTTCGGTGTCCTTAAGAACGCCGCGGCTGGAGCTGCCGACGACGAGGTCGTATAACGCGCCAAAGCCGTGGCTGCCAACAATCAGCAGATCAACTTTCATCTTTTTTGCCTCAGCCAGGATTGTCTCGACAATCGGACCCTGGACAAGTAACGCGGTCGCCTCCAGCCCCGCCTGGCGCAAAGTATCGGCGTGCGCCTGGACGCCACGATGTTCGTCACGAAACTCCTGGGCCACCTGATCACGTACGACATCCGGCCCTGCGTCGTAACCGACGAACGATGGGTCGGCCTCAGCCACATGGAGCACCCGCACTTCAGCGGACATTGCTTTGCCAATGCGTTCGCAGACCTGGATTACCCTGGCCGAAGCAGGTGACAGATCGATCGCTACCAGGATTTTAATGTCCATCTGATTGCTACTCGCTTTGCAGTTTCTTGTGCGCCACCAACTCGCGCTGAATGACATGATACAACGCTTTGGTAAATCGATCTGCCTCGGCGCCGGTCATGTGCGACCACTCCGGCAGGTAGAAGCCCTGCAATTCTTCATGGTCCATCCAGTGAATACCAAGCACACCGGTTTTTTCAGTCAGGACGTCCCAGGTTTCTGCCCGGGGGTTGTACATGAGCTCCTGCATTGCTAACCGATACTAAAAGGTACTGCTATTTTTCTTTACTGCTGGCCTGGTCGATAGCTGTGAAACGAACGGTGATACCGTCCTCAGTGGTACGCAAAACCAGTTTGTCGCTGACAATGCTCGCTTTTGCTGGAGTTTGCAGAGCCTCCATAAAGGAAATTTCGAACGACATCGCCGGTTCCGGGCATGCCATGCGTGTCGATCGCAGCGGGCCCACCTGCAGTGAACCGTTCTCAAGTTCGTAGCTGCCAGAAAAACGATTACACCCTGCATGACCACGTAGCTGGCCGCCTTCTTCGAACTGCACAAACATTTCACCGTTGTCTTCCAGGCGCATTTCACCCAGATGTGTAGGTCGCCAGGCTGGAACGGATATTTCTGCTGGAGTTGCATCGCCGGCATCAGCTTGCTCCTGGGCGCCTTTCAGGTTGACGAACGCAATTCCGGCAAGGAAAAGCATGAAAAAGATAAAGGCGAAAGCGGCTTTCATGTTGGTGGTCCTGCAATGACTGGTAGTACGTTTTATACGCATTCACTCCAGGTGCTGCAAATGTTCTGGCCTCCGAGACAGAGCTACCTTTTCACCGTGGAACCTGATCAAATGCCGTAGCCTAAAAAGAGAGGAAAGAAACTATGCACCTGAAGGACTCGTTCGCGACTGCGTTGATTGTACTGCTGCTCTCAATTAACCCTGTATTGGCTGCAAACAAAGCAGAATTGAAAAGACATACGGTCATCGCGGATGGGCATCCAGTGGCATTATGGGAAAAGAGCGCCGCGGGGGCGACAGAAGTCATTCTATTGGTGCACGGCAGAACCTGGAGCGCACTGCCCGACTTCGACCTGCAGGTCGAAGGTGAAGATCTGTCGTTAATGGACGGGCTTGTAGCAGAGGGTTACGCGGTTTTTGCGGTTGATCTGAGGGGCTACGGCGAGACGCCACGGGATGCAACACAATGGTTTACCCCGAATCGTGCGGCGGATGACGTCGCCATTGTTATTGAATGGATTGCAGAAGCCGGGAAGTGGCAGCAGAAACCACATTTGTTCGGCTGGTCGCGGGGTTCCACAATTGTTCAGCTGATGGCGCAACGGCATCCGGGTTTGATTTCTTCACTGACATTATTTGGCTACTGGCTCGATCCGGAAGAGGTTATTCCTGCAGACGATGCAGGTCTCAAGCCATTAAAAGCTGAGAACACGGCGGAGGCGGCCGCCAGTGATTTTATTATCCCGGGCTCCATCAGTCCTAAAGCGATCGAAACCTACGTCAACGCGGCACTCGCTGCCGATCCCATCATGGTTGACCTGAAAAATGATGATCATTACAACGTTCTGGATGGTTCGAACATCAATGTCCCAACACTAATCCTGCGCGGACAGCACGACCCGATCGCGTCACCTGAATATCAGGCGACGTTATACATGCAACTTGCCACTGGTCATAAACAATGGGTGACTGTACCGGGCGGTGATCATGCTGCATTCATGGAGACGCCACGCGACTATTTTGTTCACGAATTGGTCGGTTTTCTACAAGGCGTGCGTTGACGGGTGCCGCTCCCTGGAATTGTTTTGGAGTTAAGGTTGTCATTCGCGGCGTCTCAGCATTCATACATTTCTAAATACCGCAACTAAGCACAATAATTTAGACAGCCGCTCCCACGAATTATTCCAAACCTGGAACGAGCTATCTTATTGGCACAAATCTGTGGGAGCGGCTTCAGCCGCGAATTGAAAAAATTTAAACCAAGCTTTCCCAGCTACGAAGCCAGTCGTGAGTTACCGACTTCGGCCAGCAACGGCTCACGCTTCCAGTTAAGCTGCTTTTCGATTGAAGAAATCATTTGACCGGCGATATCCTTGCCGGTCGCAGTTTCGATACCCTCAAGACCCGGGGATGAATTGACTTCAAGCAGCAGCGGTCCCCGTTGTGAGCGAATAATGTCGACACCGGCGACCTTTAAACCGAGTGTCTTTGCCGCCTTGATTGCCAGTTGTCGTTCTTCTTTCGTGATTCGAACAATAGATGCTTTGCCACCCTGATGCAGGTTGGCGCGGAAATCTCCAGGCGCGGCCGTTCGTTCGATTGTTGCGACGACTTTGCCGTCGATGACAAAGCAGCGCAGGTCCTTGCCCTGGGCTTCTTTGACAAACTCCTGTACCAGCAGGTTTGCGCGCAGCGCCTTAAATGCATTGATCACACTCTCCGCAGCTTTTCTTGTCTCTGCGAGCACGACACCGCGTCCCTGTGATCCTTCCAGTAATTTCACAATCAACGGCGCGCCGCCAACCATGTCGATCAGATCATTGGTATCCATTGGTGAGTTGGCGAACCCAGTTACCGGAACATCGAGGCCGCTGTGTATCAGCAGTTGAAGGGCGTAAAGTTTGTCTCTGGATTGAGCAATCGATGTGGATGTGTTCATCGTATACACACCCATGCTTTCGAACTGGCGGGTGATCGCGCAACCATAAAATGTCGCACTTGGACGAATTCGTGTGATGACCGCATCGATATCATCCAGTACACGGCTGCCACGATAGTGTACTTCCGGATGCGTGGCATCGAGTTTCATATAACAGTAACGAGTGTTGACGAATATCATTTCGTGGCCGCGTTCCTCACCCGCTTCCAGAATTCTTTTGTTGCTGTAAAGTTTTGGCTCGTTCGCCAGGAGTGCGATGCGCAGGCCGCCATGTGTACTCTCGATTTTGCCGTAGACGTGATCGATTTCATCTTCGTCAATCTCACCGTGACAAAAACTGGCTGCCGGATCAACAAGAATTCGATCACTCATTGCCTGTCGGCCAAGCAGCATGCGATAGCCCATTGAATCGCGATTGGCCAGCGTCAGTTCGATATCCCATACGCGATAGCCAAGAGAAAACGGTGTTCTAATCACATAACGTTTTTCCTTGATGCCGCTGGAGCTCTTGATAATGCGCCGGTCGATGACCATCGACTCGCACTTCATTGTCGTGCGCCGGTTCCCCTGCAGCGGGTGTACCTCGAAGCTCACCCAGGACTCGCCGTGTCGTTTGAACGGCTGAATATTAAAAGCATGGATGGATGATGTTTTTGCTCCGGAATCAACGCGTGCCTTGATCGCAGGCACTCCCAATTCCGGAAACGCACACCATTCCTGACTACCAACGATAATTTTTGCTTCGACGTCGCTCACGCAATCTCTCCACCAGTTACCGCAAATTATTTGACTCAACCAAAAAAATCCCGTGCATGCGCCAGTTGCGGACGTTCATTGGTTGCATCGGGACAATTATCCAGCAGCAGCTGGTAGTACTTAGCCGCAGCATCTGTATCACCGCCGAGCTCCGCGGCCCGTCCGGCACCAAACAGACTGTAAAAACGATTGGGAGACCTTTCCAGTACGGCCAGGTATTCGGCACTCGCTTTTGCATAGCTGCCGGTTTCCAGCAACATGTCGCCGTAGAGTTCCCGTGCGGGTAGCACAACGCCTGGTGTCACCGGGTTCTTTACAGTGTCTGCTTCCATCTCGGCCGCGTGGCGCATTTGTTCGAGCGCCGCTTCGATGTCACTTTGCCCAAATGCGATCCACGCTTCAGCAGCAGCGATCTGAATGGCAACCTGTGAGCCCCAGTCGTAGGCCATGTCCAGTTCTGTGGCCTGCTCCTGGAGAACGGTCAATTCGCTGATGGCCTCTCTTGCGGTTGCATAATCGCCTTTTTTTGCAGCTCCAAGTGCACGTGCAAATTCCGCTATTGCGGTGAGATGCGGATACTGGTCCCAGCGGATACCTTCCGGGTGGCGCGATTCAACTTCGGCGGCAGCACTCCAGTCATGGCGGTCAAGAGTAAGCCGCGCCGGAACCGCCGCAAACGCATAGGCGTTGGCAGCGTGATTCTGGAACGGCGCATCCAGCGACGTCATTTCCAGCAGAACCTCGTTGGCCTCATTGTCTTTCGCCTGCTGCAGGTAAGCATAGGCGAGGTAATCCAGTGCGTGCAGGTAATGCATGGAGACTTCGCCATTGGGTAAACGCTCCGTTGCCGCATCGGCTGCACGTCGATTGAAGTTTGCCGACTCAGACCACAATCCACGTCGTGTGGTTATGTGCGTAGTCATATGCAGTGCATGCGAATTCTCCGGTGCGACATCATCATAGTGCCGCGCAGTCTCCAGTGCTTTTTCTGCCAGCAGCGGCGAGTCATAAGCATGAATGATGTAGTGATGTGCACCAGGATGCTGCGGGATTTTGGCTTTTACGTGTTCGGCAATTGCGCCTGCCTGTTGCTGGTTTGCAAAGGTCTTGTCGCCGGGCGTTGCTGTTGCGACCAGTGCAAGCGCGTAAAAAAGATTGGCCTCAAGATCGTCCGGATTGCTTTCGTAAACACTCGTCCAGCCGGAGAGAAACGCAGCCAGCCGACCGGGTTCGCCTTGATTGCTTTCCCGGTAATACGCCTGCAACGCGTCGATGTAGCCACGTTCCCTTGCGCTGGTATGACCTGCAATCGTTGCCTTATCCAGTAACTCCTGACCGGCAACCAGGGCTTCCGGCAAGATCGTGTCGGGCCACAAAGGGTGCACGTTTGTCATCGCCGCACCCCAGTATGCAATTGCACATTCCGGATCGATCGTTGCTGCTTCGAGGAATGCCTTTTTGGATGCTACGTAGGTCATATGGTGTAGTAGCGCCATGCCGCGTTCCAGGTGCGGCTGGGCATCTTCGCTACATGAAGTAGGGAAGCGCACTGCACCGAGCAACCGGCCTGCGTCGTCCAAAACAACGGCATCCGCAATCGTGGCGGAGTCATCGCTGCTATTGTCTGCAGATTTTGTGCAGCCAATGATGACAAAGGGCATTACCAAAAAAGCAATCAATGGGACCCGCAGCCTGAATCCAGATGCGACCCCAATTTTCACGTGGTATCTCTCTTGTTGTTTGTTGTGAATCGCCGACTGATTCCGCAAGCAGTATCAACGAATCGCTGCGCACGTCGACAGAATGCCGACGATCTGAATGACCGAACGCTTGAGATGTATGAAAAAACGGGGTTACGGTGCTTAGTGCTGTGACAGCACTCGGAAAATGCAGGGAAAGGATGCCTACTGCGACCGATATGGTTTTGCAGGAAGTCCATCATTGCATCGTACCTACCTCTTTCGTGATGAATCGAGGGATGTAGGTTGTCTCGCGGCGATTCTACTCTAAATACAACTTCGTTTCAGCTCGCGACCCGCTGCGTCGGCCATGGCCAGGGCTTACTCCGGCGTCTGGCTCAGAACTGACATCAAAATTGCAATACCTTCAATAAAATTGCCGAGCCGGATATTCTCATTCGGGCTGTGTTGGTTATTGTCGATATTTACCGTCGGGACTTTACTGGCCGGAACACCCAAAGTTTCGACGAAGGGTGAAATGGGCACTGATCCACCGGAGGTTCGAATCAGGATTGGCTCCTCACCGTAGAGGTGACGCATGCCAGCACGGGCCAGTAATCCAGGCGGTGCATCCATATCGGAGCGGTACGCTGAATAGCTGAAATCATAGGTGAAGGTAACAATGTCAGCGTGTTGCAGTCTTTCTTCTTCTCCGGGCAAGTGGTCGATAACGTAGTATCCGAGATCCTCAATATGTGATCTGACCAATCCGAGCAGATACTGGTAATCAGATTCCTTGACCAGGCGAATATCTATCTCGGCAGTGGCCGTCGCCGGAATAATGGTGCGGGATTCTTTTCCGACCCAGCCCGATGACAGGCCACGAATATTCAGCGATGGATATTGAATCGCTTCCTGCAACGTCGCCGCAACAGCATCGGCTTTGATTAAGCCCATGTCAGCAAGAATTTTCTCTTCATCGTCGGGTACCGCTTCGAGGACCGAGCGAACGTCGTCGCTGATCGTGACGCCATCATAAAATCCCGGCAGCAGGACTCGCCCGTCGGCAGACTTCATGGAGCTCAAGATTCGTGACATATGAAAAGCGGGGTTGGGTACATAGTTGCCGTAGTGGCCACTGTGTTGTGGCACCTTCGGGCCATGCGTAACGAGGGTGACAGTGACGATACCCCGAGCACCGAATCCAACGGTCGGTTTATTACTTGGATGCGGCGGGCCGTCGAAAATCAGCAGCATGTCGGCTGCCAATAAGTCGCGATTGGCTGTTACTGCTTCCGGCAAGTTGGGTGAACCCATTTCCTCTTCTGTGTCGATGATGACTTTGATATTGAATTCAGGCTTGAAGTTGGCCTGCTCAAATAACTCCATCGCCATGAGAAACTGTGTCATCGGCCCCTTCGAGTCCGACGCTGATCTTGCAAATACCCGCCAGTCCGGATCAAAGGTTTTGTCGAGCAATTCCCAGGGAACGCGTTGCCATTCTCCCGCAGCATTTTGCTCTTTCAGGACTGGCGTGTAGGGATCTTCCTGAAACCACGCCGACGGATCGACCGGTTGGCCGTCGGACTGCAGGTATATCAGAACGGTTTTCGCACTGTCCGAGACGTGCCTTTCAGCGAGCAACAATGGACTACCGGCAGTAGCTATTCGTTGTACAGAAAACCCTCTGTCGCCAAACGCGCCTTCCATCCACTCGACCATGCGAAGAATATCGTCGGGATAGTTTGCATCGTTCGGCAAGCTCAGGAACTCACGGTAGAGCGCGATGGCGGGGCGTATGTTCTCCTGGGTTAGCTGCCGGATTGTCTCAACCGGCATGGGTTCAGCGAACACGCCACCAGGGCCAGGACTAATAGACAGTGCCGCGACGATGGCGACAAGGAACGGAGTTTTTCGGTGTAACGGCTGCATAACCATGGTTTCCCTGACGTACATGATATTCGAATGGCTAAGAGTACTACGTCGGCAGCTGGCGATTTCAAAATCATCTTCAACACTTAAGTGATAGTCGCATTACGCGATCCTTTGGAGAAACGCATGAAGAATACTAATAAATACATCGCCATTGTTTCCATTAGCCTTGTTGATGAGAGATTTGCTGAAATCTTTGCGCCCAAACTGAATGAGCTTGTGGAGAAGGGCGACATTGCGGGTTGGGGCTGAAACCCGCACTGTCCTGGCCGCAAGTATCGTCGATTGGCGACCATATTCTGAGCGGACCACGCCATTGTCGTTGCTGCAAATGGTCAGGTTATTGGCTATGTCAGCGAGAATCACAGTGCGCTCGCTCAGGAGTTCAGCAGTATCTGTGGCTCCTATACCAATTATTTGTGGGACGTCGAACACTGGAAAACGAGTGATATTCTTTCAGGCGGCCCGGCCGGGGCACTTTTTTTATGTCCCGTACGTTGGTATGGCTATAAACTCGCCTGATGAGCACGGCGCCCCATAGCAACGAGATCGAGGTACATATCAGAAACCTCTCGCGCAGCTTTCGGGAGGGTGGCAGCGAACATTTTGTCTTGCGTGATCTCAGTGTGGATTTTGCGAGCGGAGAAACTGTCGCACTTCGTGGCCGCAGCGGTTCCGGAAAATCTACGCTGTTAAACCTGATCAGCGGTATCGATGCGCCCGATGCCGGTGAAGTGGAAGTCGCCGGGCTTAACATCACGATGATGTCTGAACGCGACCGAACACTGTTTCGTCGTGAGCATATCGGGTTTGTGTATCAGGCCTTTAACCTGGTCCCTACCTTGACGGTGTCTGACAATATTCGCCTCGTTCTGGAATTGAATAAAGTGCCGGACGCGGAATCCGACGATCGAATCGACTATCTGCTGGATGCAGTAGAACTGTCTGACCGCGCTACCAGTTACCCTGACGTACTCTCTGGCGGGGAACAACAGCGCATTGCCATCGCACGAGCGCTGGCGCACAACCCGTCACTGTTACTTGCTGATGAGCCCACCGGGAATCTCGATGACAAAACGGCCGAGAGCGTGTTGCAGTTGCTGGATAAACTGGTTCGGCACAGTGGCGGGACGATGATCATTGCCACCCACAGCGCAGCTGTGGCGTCCCGCTGCGATCGAATTCTTGAGCTACAGGGCGGTGTTCTGATCCCGTGACACCTGTTCTTTATCGCGCCAGTTCCGGTTTCCTGCTGCGTCATCCATGGCAGCTTGCGATGGCAGTGCTCGGTATTTGTATCGGTGTAGCGGTCATGGTCGCGGTTGACCTGGCGAATGAAAGTTCGCGCAAAGCATTTCTCATGTCTATGGACACCGTTAACGGTGCAACTACGCATCAGATCATTGCGGGGCCCGCGGGCGTCGATGAACAGGTTTACACTGCGTTGCGAGTTGAACATGGCATTCGTGATATTGCACCGGTGATATCAGGCTATATCGAGATTGGCGAAGTGACGGTGCTGGCGCTTGGCATCGATATGTTTGCCGAGAGGGAATTTCGAAATTTCACCGCGGTTACCAGTACGGCAAAAAACATTGTCGGAGCTGATTCGGGCGGGGCAGAAACGATCATACGTCGAATTCTGACGGAACCCGGCGCATTGCTCATGTCGCAGGGCACCGCAAGTATCCTGACGTTGGCGACAGGTGATTCCTTTAATGTCCTGGCAAACGGTGTTGACTATCCGGCTACATTGGCCGGGTTGCTGGCTGGCGACGGGCAAGGGCGCCTAGACAACCTGGTAATCGCCGATATTGCCGTTTTGCAGCATTGGCTGAACATGCACGGCCGACTTACACGGATCGACGTAAAAATCTCACCAACTGATGAGGCTGGCATTGACCGGATTGGCCAACTACTGCCACCTGGTACAAAGTTGTTAACGGCAGCAGGAAGAACAGACACAACCGCATCAATGAGCGATGCGTTCACGACTAATCTTGCCGCCATGAGCCTGCTGGCTTTATTGGTGGGGATTTTTCTGATCTACAACAGCGTTGCGTTTGCGGTCCTGCAGCGCCGTGGATTGATCGGCGTATTGCGCGCGTTGGGGCTGACCCGCGCGGAAATATTCAGACTGGTTGTAACTGAAGCCGCAGTGTTAGGTGTCGTTGGCGCAACACTAGGCGTATTACTCGGATCATGGCTTGGCCAGCAGTTGGTCGTACTGGTTTCCCGAACAATCAGCGACCATTATTTCGTCGTTAACGTCACTGATGTTTCCATGGGTGCTACGACGCTCGTCAAAGGCATGCTGACCGGGATTGGCGCGACCATCATCGCTGCTGCAGTGCCCGCGGTAGAGGCTGCATCATTCCAGCCGCGACTGGCTTTTAGCCGTTCCGTGCTGGAACAGCGCACGGGCAGGCTCTTGCCGTTGCTGGCAATTGTCGGCATCGCGCTGATTGTACTTTCCTTATTGCTGTTAACTTTGCCGGGTGATGGCCTGGTTACCGGCCTGAGCGCGATGTTCGTGCTCATTCTTGGCTTCGCTTTCTGCATCCCGATCGCCGTCAAATACGCTGCCCGGATCGTGGCGCCAATGGCCGGCAGAATTGGTGGGGTAGCGGCCAGGCTGGCGATAGCGGGTACGGGTACTTCATTGAGCCGAACCGGTGTCGCAATTGTCGCGCTTGCGATTGCTGTATCGGCAACCATTGGCGTCAGTGTCATGGTAAACAGCTTTCGCGTCGCAGTCGGCGACTGGCTCAGTAATACGTTGCAGTCCGATGTTTACGTCGGCGTCGCGCGTGGCACGCTCGATCTGGATTTGATTGATGATCTCACGGCGCTTGAGGGCATAACCGCATATAGCACAAGCAGAAGGGCGTGGCTGGAGACGGCTGAGGGCAGAACGCGGCTGGTTGCTGTGCAAATGGCGCCTGGTAGTTATGCAGGCATCCAATTGCGCGACGGAGACCCGGACGAAGCCTGGCAAATGTTCGATTCCGGGCAGGGTGTTTTGGTCTCGGATGCATACGCGTACAAACATAAGGTTAAGTCGGGCGATGTAATTCAGCTAAACGCACGTAACGGACTGCATGATTTCAGGATTACAGCTGTCTATCAAAACTATGACTCGAATGACGGCGCCGTGCTGATGAGTCGGGCTACCTACGATCGATATTTTGACGACGCACGAATCGATTCGATCGGTTTGTATCTGCAACCGGAAGTTAGCCCCGAATCGATCATGGAGCAGTTGCGATCGGTCAGTGCCGGACGTCAGGCGCTGATAATGAATTCCAATGCCCGCATTCGTGAGATATCCCTGGGCATCTTCGACAGGACCTTCGTCATCACGAATGTCCTCTACTGGCTGGCTGTTGGTGTTGCAATCATTGGGATTCTTGGCGCCATGCTTGCATTGCAACTCGAACGTGCTCGCGAACTCGGGATACTGCGCGCCGTTGGAATGACACCTTTCCAGATGGGTGGCCTCGTTACCTTGCAAACCGCTTTCATTGGATTGCTGAGTGGCATCGCGGCAATTCCACTGGGCCTGGTGATGGCCTGGGTGCTCATAGAAGTCATCAATCGCAGGGCATTTGGCTGGCAGATGGATGTCACGATTGTACCGGCCGACTTGTTAGCGGCGTTGTCGTTGGCGGTCGGAGCAGCGTTATTGGCTGGGATCTATCCCGCCTGGCGTGCGGCAAGTGCCAGGCCGGCGCTGGCCATGCGTGAGGAATAGAGCGAACTACACATTGAGTAACAACATTAAGAAAACGATATTAGTGACTGTTATTACAGTAATAATTGTATTTCTTGCTGTGCTACTTAGACCAGCCAAGGACGGACCCGAGAATGCGCCCGGGGAGTTGCCAGGCTCTTCGCGGCTGGCTGAGCTGCTTGGTGCCGGTGGCATGGAAGGATATGCCAGGGCGCTGGAGCCGCGCACGTTTAGCTTTCCGGAAGATCACGGGCCACACCCCGACTTTCGCAATGAATGGTGGTATGTCACCGGGAATCTCGATGGACCAGAGGACGAGCGATTTGGCTTCGAGCTTACTATTTTTCGTTTCTCGCTCACACCGCGGAACGACGCACCGAATGAAAATGCTTCCGCGTGGAAAACCAACCAGGTGTTCATTGGTCATTTCGCCGTCAGTGATGTTGGAGCGGAACAATTTCACGTGGCACAACGTTACTCGCGCGGCGGCGCGGGCCTTGCTGGCGCTGAAGCGGCCCCTTTTCGTGTCTGGCTCGAAGACTGGTCGATACAATCTGTAGCGACGCAAGCAGTGCAAGCAGTGGAAAATAGTTCAACCTGGGAGTTGCACGCCAGCGATGCGGACATATCGCTGGACCTGCGCCTGATACCGATGAAAGAAACCGTGCTCAATGGCCTCGACGGACTAAGCCAAAAATCTGCGCAACCCGGTAATGCTTCCTACTACTACTCGATCCCACGCCTCGAAACGGATGGCAGGTTACGAATAGGTGCCAGGACCTACGAGGTCGCTGGATTGGCTTGGCTCGATCGGGAATGGGGCAGCAGCGCACTGTCCAAAGATCAGCAAGGCTGGGACTGGTTCGCGCTGCAACTCTCCGATGGCACTGATCTGATGTTCTATAACCTGCGACGACGTGACGGCACAGCGGATGAACATTCGGCTGGCACCTGGATTGACGCCGCAGGGAAGGCAACACACTTGCGCTATAACGACGTCGATATCGAAGTCCGCAACTACTGGGAAAGTGAGCAGGGTGAACGCTATCCGGCGGAGTGGACGATTTCGGTCGCAAAACTGCAGCTGCGAATCGATGTCGTGCCCGTGTTACGAAACCAGGAGCTGATCACCACGGTGCGCTATTGGGAGGGTGCTGTCGACGTGCAGGGGACATCTGGCACAGACATCATTAGTGGTCGTGGCTATGTTGAAATGACGGGATACGCAGGTAACTGAATCCCGGCGACTGAACGGCTGCTAAGAAGAGCGACGAAACCGGCTGAACAGGCCGCCGGCGGGTTTTGCATCTTCCGCAACTTTGGCTTGCGTCGCTTTCGCGACGCTGAGTGCCTTGAGCGTCTGTGTCATCGAGGTATTGATCTGATTTTCGATGGGTTCCGGTTGCGGGCCTGTAAGTTTCGCAGGTGCCGCATTTGCGTTGGGATTGTCGCCACCCAATTCGATAGTCTCGCTCTTTGGCGTGGACACCGTTGGTATTCCGTTGTTCAACGCATTGACCATTGCCAGGCGATTTTTCGCCGCCGAGTCCATGTCCGCAGGTGTGGTTGTTTCTTTTGAACTGGAGTCTGCAACTGGCTTTGCATCAATAGCGTCATTGGCCGCAGCGGTAATTTCTGAATCCTGCAACAAAACCGGGGACGGCTCCTCGACCGGTGGATTAGCGGTTACCGCAGCAGCAATCTCATCGAAAGCCTGGTTGCCGAAAATTGTTTCAGCCGCGAAATCACTGATATCTTCCAGTGAGTTCGCATTGCCAATTTCCAGGGCACATCTTTCCAGTTCCTGATCACTCCTTTTTTGCTGTGGCAATTCATCGTCCAGCGTAATTTCAGGAATATCCACTAGCGGCTCTTCTTTGGCCTCCGGGAGCGGATCGGCTGCCGTGATTTTCTCATCGACTTTCAGGTTTGCAATTGGTTCATGGCCAGGGCGCGCCGCAAAATCGCCTTTCTTGGCGGAATCGAGTGCCGCTTCCAGTGCACCAATATCCGGAGTTCTTTTCGCCTTTTTTCTTTTGGCGGGCAACTCAGGAGCAGCAGCTGTCTTCGTGACAGGTTCAGGAGCAGTTACCGGAGCAGTTACCGGCTCGAGAGACAGCTCGGCTGGCAATTCAGTTGCAGCCTCAGGTTGCGCTATCGATTCGATCTTAATTTCGGGTTCTGCTTCAGCTTCTCGTTCCGGCTCGGGTTCCGGCGCAGGAGCGGACGCTATTTCGCGCACCGATGCCAGTTCTGGCACTCGCTCAGGCTCGGGCGCAGGTACAGGTACAGGTACAGGTACAGGTACAGGTACAGATACTGGAGCCGATGCAATTTCCGGCACCGGTTCTGGTTTGGGCTCAGGTTCTAATTCAGGCTCTGGAGCCGATGCAATTTCCGGCACCGGTTCTGGTTTGGGCTCAGGTTCTAATTCAGGCTCTGGAGCGGCTGCAATTTCCGGAATCGGTTCAGGTTTCGGCTCTGGCTCTGGCTCTGGCTCAGGAACGGCTGCTGTGTTCGGAACAGGTTCTGGTTTTGGTCCTGGTCCTGGCTGAATGTCGGGTTTGGGGACTGGCTTGGCGACGGCCGAAAGACTCACGGCTTGTACGTCATCCGCTCTTTTGGCGCGCTCAACCTCGACCTCGACATCAACCCGCATCGAGTCGGAGAGCGTAGGCAGGTTTTCAGTCGGCTCACCTGGAGCGTCATCGTCTGGCTTTTGGACTGGATTCCTTCTCTTCAGGTCCTGCATCCTGGCCTCGGCAGCAATCTGGTCAAGGTTCGGTGTCAGGCCTGGCATAACATTGGTTGAATCCGTATCCGGTGATAGTGCCTGGTCAAGGTCGAAGTCAGGCTCATCGACCTCGCTGTCCGCAGG
This sequence comes from uncultured Woeseiaceae bacterium, assembly GCA_964403695.1. Classification (GTDB taxonomy): domain Bacteria; phylum Pseudomonadota; class Gammaproteobacteria; order Steroidobacterales; family Woeseiaceae; genus SZUA-117. Next base: position 18,171 of record CAYOHF010000038.1, read on the forward strand.
ATCATCAGACGCTAATGCTGCAGGTCGCTTTTGCGTTTGCGTTGACTCGATATCGAGTTCTTCGTCCGTCTCAGCAACTATCGATTCTGCGTGCAACTGCTTCAGATCGGCGTTGGTGTCATTGATTAGTTCGGGGATATCGTTGCTTTCATTCTCAGCAGTCTTCGCCGGCGGTGCTTTCTTCGCTGACAAAGCCGGTTCAGCAACCGGTGTCACGTTTGGATGCTGTCTTGATTCGACAACCACCTCTGGTAACGGTGCCGGAATTTCTGATTCTACAACTGGCTCAGGTTTTGCTGGCAGAGCAGCCGGTTCCACGACAGGAGCAGCCACGACTTTCGGTAACTCCACGGATGGAGTTTCTTCGACGAGATCCGGCTCGAAACCAAAGGCATCTGCTGCGACCTGGCGTATCAATGCCAGCGAAACTTGTTGTGCGCCGTTTTCTGCTGCCGTCGACAAGGCGGTTTCGCAAAGCGTATTGATAATTCTGGGAATACCCTCGGAACAACGGTACACAATGTCCGTCACACCATCCTCGAATATTGCGTCATAGTCTCCGCCGGCTTCCCTGATGCAGTGCTTCAGATAACCGTTTACTTCGGTAGCAGTGAACTGATCGATGCTTTGCCGTAGCCGGTTACGCTGGCGTATGCGTGCGAGTTCGGGAGTTGTAAGCAACCGGTTCAACTCGGGCGGACCCATAAGAATGATATTGGCACTCGATGCATCGCCGGTATCGGCAGCCGTCAGTGCTTCCAGCTCGACCAGCGCATCTACGCCGATGCGCAGCGCATCCTCTACGACAATCGCGATCTGGGCACCCGCTGCTTTGCGTTCGTTCAGTAGCCTGCGAAATGCTGCGAATTTCCGGATATTGCCTTTCGACTGCCCACTGACGCCGAATCCGGCCAACAACAGCTCCAGTACTTCATCGGCAGCAAGCTGCATGCGACCCACCCACGCGACCATCCGGCCGGGGGAGATGGATTCCAATGCGCGGTTCACAATGGTTGTTTTACCGACGCCAACCGGTCCGGTTACGGTCACTATCGCGTCCGCAGCGACCAGGCCCTTCTTGAGGCTGGTCATGATATTCACTTGTTGTGGACCAACAAATACGCCTGCACCCTCGGCCTTGGAGCCAAATGGTCGGTTTTTTAGTCCAAAATGCGCTTCGTACATAGCAAGTCTGCTGCCGGAATCTGGGGATCCGCGCCCAATGCGGGTACCGAAAGGGCAGTTTGCAAGCTAGAGCAAGGGATTTCAGGAGTTATGTCACAAAATTAGCAGTCGCCTGAAGCGGAGCAAAGTCTGCGTGCAGACCCCTGCGATAGCCGCGATTAGTCAGCTCGATTGTCACCTTGGATTGCACGTCAGTATTAATTGACTATTGCGTGATCGATCACGTATCTGTTAAGCTTATTTTATGAAATATAAAACTTCTCTTGGACAGAACTTTGCACTGAAACTGGCCGATGCGGCACATAACGTGGAGCGGCGTCTCGATGCAAATCTCGGCGCTATTCGTGGCATCAGTTATGCGGAATATCGGTTACTACGCGCACTTGGTAATTCGCCGCAATCCAGGGCAAGCCGGGTTGTTCTTGCGCAGCAAATTGGTATTACGCCCTCAGGTATTACGCGGGCACTACGTCCGCTGGAAAAACTGGGCGTTGTAAAAACCGTCAAAGCTGAGCGAGATGCCAGACTTGCCATCGCGACATTGACAAGCGCAGGAGAGGCGTTGCTGCAGGATGCGTCCGGCGTCGTAAATGACGCGCTCGATACCATTCTAAGTCGCACTCCGGCGGTGACTGCGGATATAGTGATGATCGCCGATCGACTCGATGAGCTGGCGCAAACCTGAAAATCAAATCGTCGATCACGAATTGATCAGAACGGATTTGCTAGTTTCGATTGGCGCGTGAGATTACTGTGATGGCTCCCATGACAATCGCAACGGCGATTAGCGAGCCCGCATTGACAGCTCCAAGGCGGTCCGACCAGGCGAGGGAATAACCAATTGATCCCGTAAACAAAGCGTAGTAGACAAACGGGAAGAACGTACGTCGAATCACCTGTCCTTCGCGTCCGAGCATGCCAACCACCGCCGATGCGGCGACAACGTTGTGTACGCAAATCATGTTGCCGGCGGCGCCGCCAACCGCTTGCAGCGCGACGATCCAGGACGGGTCGACACCGATGCGTTGCCCGACACCGAACTGGAACGACGAAAACATCATGTTGCTGACAGTGTTGCTGCCGGCAACAAAAGCACCCATGCCACCAATGAACGTCGCGAACAGCGGCCAGGCACTGCCGGCCAGTGCGGCTACTCCATCGGCCAGTGCAATCGGCATGCGATCAAAGCCGGCAGCACCACCATCGGAATTGATAAACACCTGCACCATCGGCACCGTAAAGATCAATGCAACCGATGCCTGTATCGCGGCTTTACCGGACTTGCCGAGCGCGTGTTTGAGGGCAGGGCGTTTCATCTTGTGCAAAAAATAGGTGAACATGACCGCAATAAGAAAGATCGTACCCGGCAAATACAAAGGCGCGACGCTGACATTAATGTGTGTGCCCAATAATTCGGGTATGCGTAACGCCACCGATTGCATGAATGACTTGAATGGCAGGACGTCGAGTCGCGTTACTACAAGCAATACTGCGACAACGAAATACGGCGCCCACGCCGAGACCATGCTGATATTCCGGTCTGCGATGTCGGCCGGTTTTATCTGAATCGTGCCGGTCCACGCCGGATCCCAGTTTGCCTTGTCGGCAAAATGCCATTCATCTTGCGGCAGCAGGAAATTATGGCGTGCCGCAGTGATGACGATTGCGAGGCCGGCCAGCCCACCCAGTAACGATGGAAATTCCGGACCCAGAAATATTGCAGCGAGTAAATAGGGAACCGTCATTGCGAATGCAGCAAAGAGCGCGAACTTCCAGGCGCGTAACCCCTCGCTAAAGGATCGGTTCGCACCGAACATACCGGTCATCATGCAGACTACGATCAATGGGACGAACGTACCGGCGATTGCATGCAGGAAGGCAACTTTTACTGCGATGGAGTCAAGCAGCGCCGCGAAATTCCCGAACGCCATGTCATTGACGAAAGTAGCGACGGCCGGATCATTTGATAACCCTGTGCTTACACCGACGAGTATCGGCGTGCCGGCAGCGCCGAATGAAACCGGTGTGCTTTGTATGATCATCCCGGCAATGACCGCCGCCATCGCAGGGAAGCCGAGACCAACCAGCAGGGGCACTGCTACCGCTGCAGGCGTACCAAATCCAGCGGACCCTTCAATAAAGGCGCCAAATAGCCAGGCGATAATGATGACCTGTACACGTCGATCGGCTGAGATGCTGGTGAATCCGGCACGGATTGTATGCAATCCACCGCTTTCCTGAAGTGTATTGAGCAGGGCAATCGCACCGAAAATAATGAATATCAGTGTCGCGGCAACGATTACGCCATTGATTGTCGCGGCGGCGACGACCGTTATCGGCACCTGCCATACGAACAGACACAATAGAGCGCAGACGACGTAAGCAAGTGGCATTGCCCGGCTTGCGGGCCAACGCAGACCAACGAGAAACACCGCTACAAACGCAATCGGTAAGATCGAAAGAAGAGCCAGTACGCCAGTGTTCATTGGTCAGCGGACTTTGGGACTCTGCGCAGGTAATAATCGAACGCTTCGCCTCCGGCGAAGCGATTGTTGATCCAGACGATCAGCATGCCCTCAACGTGTCGGGCATAGCGTAGCGGACCGAGATCTATTGGTTCGAGTCCTATGCCGGAAACTAACCCGGCTACTGCGGACTTTGCTGCTTCGTTATCGCCAACCAGGGGTATGGAGACTGTGCCGCCTGCGGAGTCCGGGTCGACCATGGTTCTCCAGTTCAGGGTATTGAATGCTTTGACAACGTAAGCGCCCGGTGCCCAGCCCTGTATTAACTCCGCATTGGACGTAGCGACCGTCATTTTAAAATATCCGTCGGCGTCCCGGCCAAGCGCATTGGTCGGATCGATAATAATCTTGCCGGAAAGATCCCCCAGTCCCTTCGTGACGGCTTCGATCGCCTCCCCGGGTACGGCCATTACGACAATATCTGCATTGCGTGCAGCTTGTGCAGGTGTAGCGGCCGATGCCCCGTGACCGGTGCGGGCAACGAGTTCGCTGACACTGTCCCGTGATGGATCGCGGGATCCGTAAATGATGTCGTGGCCAAGCGCCGCGAACTCGGGACCGAGTGCCTTTGCAACGTCGCCGGTACCTATGACCGCAATGGTATCTGCAGAGACCTGCAACGGTGCGACAACTCCGCCAAGCACGAGAAAAAGCCCGAACATTAGTATTTGCTTGCGCGACAACATGGTGACAGCCCCCTGCAATTGATTGCAGGCACAGTATACGAATTTTGCAAAAGCGTGTATTAGTTCATCAGAGACCGCGCCAGATCGAAATATTTCAGCCGGACAGCCGGTCTGTTATTAAGCGGGACTGGCGTCTGAGTCCTGCCTGGGGGTTTATCGATGAAATCTGTACTGAAAGGAATGATCTGGCTGGCATTGGTATTAGTGTCGGCAACTTACGCTGCCGAAACGATCGACTGGAAACACTGGGAAGTTGACGCTTTTGCGGCGGCAAAATCTCAGGACAAAGTCATCCTGGTCAGTGTCGGTATGGAAGGATGTGCGGCCTGTGCACGGATGGAGGCGCTGACGTATACCGATGATAACGTCATTGATCTGATCAACAAGAACTTCATCGCCATTGAAGTTGATGCTGAGGCACGACCAGACATCGGCGAGCGCTATTCAGACTGGGCCTGGCCGGCAACCATCTTCTTGTCGCCGGATGGCACACAGGTATTGGCAATTCGTGGCAATCGCGTGCCACGAAACTTCATCCCAATACTGGAAGACATGGCTGCAAAACATGCCGCCGGCACCCTGGAGCCGGACCCGAATTCTCCCTATGCGGCGCCACCCGAACCTGCTGATACTGAGCTAAGTCTCATTCGCGACGATCTGCGTGTACAAATTGATCGATCACTTAACCGCAAATACGGCGGTTGGGGGAGGAGTGGTATCGGCGGTGAGCAAAGTGGCTCGCGTTTGCGACATCTGTATCTGCGAGCACACCTGTACAACGATGAAGCGTTGCACGATCTTGCGCTGAAAGGTTCGGCAGGCTTCCTCAATGCTATCGATCCGGTGTGGGGTGGCAGTTACATCGCTGCCTTTCCAAAAGACATGGAGATTCCGGCACGCTTTGGCGCGCTGCGCGCCATTCCCGAGAAAAGAATCCTGGTGCAGTCGAATGCCATCACTGCGTTTGCGATCGGCTATCAACATACCGGCGATGAAAAATATGTAGAAGGCATCCGGCAAATCGACAGGTATCTGCGGAACTGGATGATGGCGCCGGATGGCACGTTTTATACCAACCAGAAAAGTATGCCTGCAGACCTGCCTCGCGACATGAGCACGAGTGACTACTGGTTGCTGCCGAGTGATTCCCAGCGGCGCGAATTCGGTACGCCGCCAGTGGACCATGCGGTCTACACGGATCGTAACGGTGAGGTCATTTCAGCATATATTATTGCTTATGAAACAACAGGTAACACGGATTATCTCGATACAGCTATAAGAGCGGCTTCGGCGATCCTGGATAAACGAATGCAGGCTGAGGGCTGGGTCGTTCAGGCAACCGCCAATAGCGCTGCCGACAGTGATGCGCGTATGCGTCCTCTGGTGACCGAAACCAAGCCGTTCCTCAGTGCGCAGGCCTGGTTTGGCAGCGCCTTGTTATCGATATACCGTGCGACCGGAGACGATCAGTGGCTGGAAGCGGCGAACCGCATTGGCAAGATCACTTTGTCTTTATTGCAGGACGAAAAGGTCGGCGGCTTTTTCGCCACGGTACCGGATGCCACTGCCACTATCATCGCTCCAAGAAAACCGCTTGAATCGAATGGAACTGCGGCCAGTTTCTTTTTCGACCTGGCGATTTATACGAAGGACGATACTTATAAGTCAGTTGCGGAAAGAACAATTCGCGCTGTCGCGCAGCCGTCAATCATTCGCAGAGAAGGCAAGATAACCGGTGAGTTCGCGATGGCGCTCGAGAAGGTAACCACGTCCTACGTCGAATTCTCTATTGTTGGCGACATGAGTCACCCAAATGCACAAGCGCTGTTTGATGCCGGCCGAGTCGTGTTCGAGCCGAGGAAACTGTTGCACTACGAGGAACCGGGTCGCTATCCGGACCGCGGTATCCCCTCCATGTATATCTGCAACCCGGACATGTGTTCTATTCCTATTGAGGATCCGGCTGACGTCAGGAAGCAGGCGGCGGCATTCCACGGGCCCGCTGCAAGTCTTTAGCGGTCGACAAGATGCGCCTGGCGAGGCGATGGTTAAGGTAGCAGGTACCTTTCAGTCAACTTTGTGATGCGTTAAAAACATCGCTTTATCGAGGACCACGAAGAAATCCTGATAGGTTGCCGGATCAGTGACGCTGTTTTCATCAATCCTGGCATTGGCGCGTACCGAGATTCGAGCATCGCCTTTCTCCACGACGGTCACAGTCATTCGCATTGTATATTCATGCAAACGCGTCGCCGTTATCGTGCCGAGATCGAGATCCGCCTGATCTATCGTAAAGCCGAGATCCTGTAGCGTGGCGATGACGGAGCGCATGGTCATTGGCTTGTCCAGCGTATCGTATCTTCGTGTCTGAATTTCCCGTGTGGCCAGTTGCGTACCTGCGCCGACTACGTCGTCGGGAGCCGTGGTTGCGCATCCGCTGGCAAGCGCCAGAGAAAGCAGCATGATTATCTGAATTATCCTAGTCATTTTCGCTTACCTGTATATAAATTGCTTTTCTTAGGTTGTCGAATACCTGCTGATAGGTTTCTGCATCATCGATTCGTTCCAGCGCCAGAATCTGTTCGGCTTTGTTGTACAAGACACCTTGAATAGTAATCCGCGTAATGTACTCACCACTTCGAGCCAGGCTTGGTAACACCACCATCGTCACCGTCAGGTGTTGTTCGTCGCTGGCCTTCGACATTGCATCGCATCCTCCCGACAACGACATTGCGCACAGCATGTCGAGGAAAAACAAGCGGGTTTTCTGGCTGGCCGAATCTGCATCCGTTACTTTAGATGCGGTTATAACGCCAAGTGATTTTTCGATCCGGTCAATGTTGTACTCCATGTCCTGCAACAGGGCTATTGCCGCAGCAAGAATTGCAGTATCCGAGGGCGCGGCGAAAGTGCGCGTCTGAATTGAGCGCACATCGAGCGTGCTTTCGGGCAAACGCAAAGCATCTTCAGGAATTCGCGATGTTGCTGCGCACGCGCTTAGCAGGCTGATAGTAAGCAGTGCTAACCAGCGCCCATTACGCTGTGCCGGGATCGAGAGCCAGGCAATCATCAGAATCTCGAGCTGTGATATGAGAAGTCCCGCACTCTGTTATCGGCGTCGAATTTGACAATGACAGTCAAAGTACGCTGCGAAGTTGCGCTTGCACCGGCACTCGTTGAACCAACGCCAGCGCCGCCGCCCGAACCACCAAAAAGCAGTCCGACAATCGTACCGCTGCTGCGCGAATAGGTGACCTCGCTGGAAATCTTGTCATAGATCCACGTCTCCTGGCGTTCGTCATCGGACGTGACAATGTTTGGTGATCCCAGTACTTCCGCGACACTCGCGGCTGACATGCCGAGAGTGATTTCCTTTTGCACCGTGCCTACAGTGACGCGATCGGTGTCGTCGGCCCCGCGTACGTCTCCGGCATGGTGAGTGGCGCTGCAACCTGCGGCCAAAGTGGCCAGCAGGATCGCTACTGCAAAGTGATTCATGTGTTTCATTGTTGGTCCCTCCCGGGCTGTGGATTTCTGATGAATTGAATTTAGGCCAGCACCGGTCAACAGAGGTGAGGACCAGGTGATGTGTTTGTGATTTCGGTGTGATGAAAAGGTCTGGGTTCTTAGGTGTTGATTTGACTGGGGATAGTGGGCCTTCGCCGTGGAATAATGGCTGCTGTATGGCCAACGAATTGCGTGCTAGCGTGCTGCAGTGGCTACCTGGATTACATTTTTGCGCGGGATTAACGTCGGCGGTCGCAACATCCTGCCGATGAGCGAGTTGAAGGCGCTGCTCGAGGAACTCGGCTGTACCGATGTGCGCACGTATATCCAGAGCGGCAACGTGGTTTTTCGGCACAAGGAAGGACAAGCCGTCGGATTGTCGGAAACGATCAGTAAAGCTGTGCTTAGCCGTTTTCATTTCGCGCCGACCGTGCTGCTGTTGACTGCCAGTTACCTGGAAAACGCCTTGGCCGCCAACCCGTTTTCCTCGGCTGAAGAGAAGCCGAAGACCGTGCATCTTTACTTCCTTTCTGCGGCGCCAGCCGCGCCCGATCTGGGTGGACTGAAACAACTAAAATTGGCGAGCGAGGAATTCGAATTAATCGATCAGGTCCTTTATCTGTATGCGCCGAACGGTATCGGCAGGTCAAAGCTTGCGGCCCGCGTAGAAAAGCTGCTCGGCGTATCGGCGACCGCGCGCAACTGGCGCACTGCGCAGAAGATGCTTGAGCTGGCAAAGTGAGTATTGAAAGTCGGGACGTAGCGGTCCCCGCTTGACGGCAGGGAACGCGTTATCCCAGGTTAGAATCGCAGAACAAAACCCAGCGATGCCATCCATACGTTGTCGGCATCCGGAATATCGAACCATTCATATTCAGCACGCAGACCCAGTGTCTCATTTGCGTTCCAGCTGGCGCCAAATCCTAACGCGAGATCGTCGCCATCATCAGCGCCTACCAGCGCGCCATCGACGATCGAGTCTGCATCCCAGGAAATTACTCCGGCTTTACCGAACAGTTCGACGCTGTCCGCCAGTGGCAGCCTGCCAACGGCGTAGAGCGTATAGCCCTCGGCATCGATTTTTCCGGGGAGTCCAAGGACATCATCACTGGGTTCACCGAAGTCGATGAAGGCGCCTTCAAAACCCAGGTAATTTGCAAATGAATAGTTGGCAAAAAACTTGTACCCGGTATCGTTTGCATCAAAATCGAATGTCGGATCATCATTGTTGATATTGGCGTAGCCGATTGATGCGCCGACAGAAAATCCGTCGTCCGCATAGGCGCTACCAGCGAACATAAGTATGGCAGCTAGTACTGCACAGGTGAGTTTTTTCATGAGAATGTTCCCTTTGCGAAGGTGTATGAGGCGTCGCAACTGCAACGCTGATATCGCAAGGTAACCGGGTCTTTATTAACGCTGGCTGAATGGGCAGTTGAGGCGTTGTAGTTTTATCTCTGTAGTTTCGCCCGCTGGGCGGGCTCCTACAATTCTAATTAGTAATGTAGGAGCCCGCCCAG
>CAYOHF010000039.1:0-27167 GCA_964403695.1 uncultured Woeseiaceae bacterium
TGTGGGAGCGGCTTTAGCCGCGAATAGGAATGACTTACGGTACGGTTATTACAGGCGCATCAAACCCTACATACGAAATATGCCATGTGGTTCCTCGGCATCGCGGGGGTTATTCATGGATGCCGAAATTGCCTGGCCGAGTACGCGCCGTGTGTCTATCGGGTCGATCACACCGTCGTCCCATAGCCGCGCACTTGCGTAGTATGGGCTGCCCTGCTTTTCGTATTGCCTGGTAATACGACGTTCGAAATTGGTCTGGTCTTTTTTCGGCCAGCTTTCGCCGCGCGCTTCGAGTCCGTCACGCCTGACGGTCGACAATACCAGCGCTGCCTGCTCACCGCCCATGACGGATATGCGCGAGTTTGGCCACATCCACATCAATCTTGGGCTATACGCACGACCGCACATCGCATAGTTGCCGGCACCGAACGAGCCGCCAATAATCACGGTGAATTTGGGCACAGATGCTGTCGCGACAGCATTCACCATCTTCGCCCCATCTTTCGCAATACCGCCATGCTCATACTTTTTGCCGACCATGAAACCGGTAATGTTTTGCAGAAACACGATGGGGATGCCGCGACGATTACACAGCTGGACGAAATGCGCGCCCTTTTGTGCGGACTCGGAAAACAGAATGCCATTGTTTGCCACGATGCCAATGGGGTATCCATACAAATGTGCAAATCCGCAAACCAGTGTCGGACCATAAAGTGCCTTGAATTCCTGAAAATCAGAAGCGTCTACAAGGCGCGCTATTACTTCGCGCACGTCGTACGGATAGCGAAATTCCCTGGATACAACACCATAGAGCTCATCAGCGGGGTATGCCGGCTCGGCGGGCTCACGCATTTTCACTTTGATTTCTTTGCGCCAGTTCAGATTCGAAACCAGCTCGCGGACCATCGCCAGCGCTTCTGAATCATTGTCCGCCAGGTAATCCGTAACACCGGATATTCTCGAGTGCGCATCACCGCCACCCAGCGTTTCGGCATCGACGACTTCACCGGTCGCTGCTTTTACCAGCGGCGGACCGCCAAGAAATATCGTGCCCTGGTTGCGGACGATGATCGCCTCATCACACATCGCCGGTACATAGGCGCCGCCTGCGGTACATGAACCGAGCACTGCTGCTATTTGCGGAATGCCTTTTGCGGATAGCCTGGCCTGGTTGTAAAAAATCCGGCCGAAATGATCGCGATCCGGAAACACTTCATCCTGCAACGGCAAAAAGGCACCGCCGGAATCAACCAGGTAAATGCACGGTAAGCGATTTTGCTCAGCAATTTCCTGCGCGCGTAAATGTTTTTTGACGGTGAGCGGGTAATAAGTACCACCTTTCACCGTCGCATCGTTGGCGATGATCATGCAGTCGATGTCATTGATCTGACCTATGCCAGCAATGACGCCTGCTGCGGGAACTTCATCATCGTACAGGCCGTAGGCCGCGAGCTGGCAAATCTCAAGGAAGGGCGCGCCGCGATCTACAACGGACCGAATTCGATCACGAGGCAGCAATTTTCCGCGCGCAAGATGCTTTTTCCGGGCACGTTCGCTGCCACCTTGCGCAATCGTATCGTGCACCTGGTGCAGCTCACTCGCCAACTTGCGATTGGCGGCATCGTTTTCTACAAAGTCTTTTGAATCGACTTTAATTTTGCTTTTTATGATCGGCATGGCCGCTGAAGATTCAACCTGTTGCGTTAAACAATTCCCTGCCAATCAGCATACGCCGAATTTCGCTCGTACCGGCACCAATTTCATACAGCTTGGCATCACGCCATAATCGTCCGGCCGCATACTCATTAATGTACCCGTTACCACCCAGCGTTTGAATCGTTTCGCCAGCCATCCAGGTTGCCCGTTCCGCCGCCAGCAATATGCAACCGGCTGCATCGAAGCGCGTGGTCTGACCGCGGTCACAGGCCTTTGCGGCTGCATAAACATACGCCCGACAGGAATTCATCGTGGTATACATATCCGCAATCTTGCCCTGCATGAGCTGAAACGTGCCGATTGGCTGACCAAACTGTTTGCGGTCATGTATATACGGCATCACCAGGTCAAAACACGATTGCATAATGCCCAACGGTCCGGCTGCCAGCACAACGCGCTCGTAATCCAGACCGCTCATCAGGATCGCGGCGCCCTTCCCTTCGCTGCCGAGGAGATTCTCAACCGGGACCTTGCAATTATCGAGCACGATTTCACCGGTATCGGATCCACGCATACCAAGTTTGTCGAGTTTTTGCGCTGTGCTGAAACCCGGCCGATCGCGTTCGACGATAAATGCGCTCAGCTTTTTACTTGAACCTTCTTCGGTGTTTGTTCCCACATAGATAATGGTTACATCTGCCTCCGGGGCGTTCGTAATCCACATCTTGTTGCCGTTAAGAATGTAGAAGTCGCCGTCACGTTGTGCCCGCGAACTCATCGCCATTACGTCTGACCCTGCACCAGGCTCGCTCATCGCAAGTGCCCCGACGTATTCACCGGACATTAACTTCGGCAAATATTTTTCTTTTTGTTCCTGGCTACCCCAGCGGCGCAATTGATTCACGCACAGGTTTGAGTGCGCACCATAGGAAAGACCGATCGATGCAGATGCCCGGCTGATTTCTTCCATGGCGACCACGTGGGCGAGATAGCCAAGTCCCGATCCACCGAGCTCTTCCTCTACCGTAATACCGAGCAGACCGAGTTCACCCAGTTCCGGCCATAGGTCACGCGGAAACTGATTTGACGCATCTATTTCCGCTGCACGCGGTGCAATACGATCGTTCGCGAAGCCCCGTACGGACTCGCGCAACATGTCGATGTCTTCTCCCAGGCCGAAATCGAAATCAAACATGAAAAGTATCCTGTACCGGTCGCTCAAAAGTAGAACAGGATTGTCGCCGAGATGGCACCTGTCAGGAATACCATTAGGAGGGTAGGACTAACTTAACTTTCGGTTTTTATTGAATTTTTCGGTGACGAACCTAAATTTTGCCGATATCGTCGATAAGCATGGAGAAGAGCTCGTATTGCGAACTGATGCCGAGCTTGCTGAACATGTTTCGCTTATGCACCATGACCGTACCTGGTGCGATTTTCAGTTCCCGGGCGATGGATTTCGATGAATGCCCGCGCAACAACAACTGACTAATCTGCCGCTCACGAACGGTTAGCACGGACTCGCCGAATGTCTCGTAACATTGCGTTAGCCGTTTGTGAACATCGTCATCGCCTTTAGTATCATCACGTCGGGAGATCCAGGCGTCCCAGATTCTGCGTATGCTTGCTTGTACTATTGGTTCAATCAACTCAAGGCGATTCAATTCAGCCTTGCTGAACGTCCGATTGCGTCGACCTACCACGAGAACGACCGTCGTCCTCGAGGAGACGGGCGTCAGGTAGTCCATCTCGTCGAGCAAGTGTGTGCGCTCGCAATACTGTCGGTAATACTCGCTGGAGCGGAACCGATCCGGGTGCTCGTCACGGAACCGGCATAAACTGGGTTTGCTGGGCTGAATGGCGAGTTGGTACAACGGATCGAGAAGATAGGGTCCCGCGAGATATCGCTCAAGATAATGTTTGCGCCCGGCCGGTTCGAGCGTGTGATGCAGAACATCAGGACGCGCGTCATTGTGAAACGCGATCAGGCAGGTCCCCTCATGTGTTACGACAGAATCAATTGCCGCAATGAGCCCGGAGGCGATCTCCTTACCATTTGCAAGGCCGATGATATCGGCCACTGCCTGATGCCATTTGGCGGATTCGAATTTGCTACGCATGTCTCGCTGCTATCATGTTTCCGACGTTGTCAGGCGGGCTGGTAAAGCGCTGCTACTGCTCCACCGGGATCTTCGATCACGCAAAACCTGCCACCGCTCAATGGTTTCGGCCCGACCAGAACTTTACCGCCCCTGGCCACGCAGACTGCTGCACTCTTGTCGGCATCCGCGACGATAATATAAATCAGCCATTGCGGCGGCAGCGCTGCGTTGTCACCGCGCGCGTGGCAGATACCAGCCGCCGCTTCATCGTTTCCCGGCATCGTCATCATAAAGTCGCTGTACTCCCCCATGCTCACATCTTTGGGTTTCCAGCCTGTAACCGCAGCGTAAAAGTCCCTGAGGCCAGTCGCGTCATCGACCGTAATATCTATCCAGCCGACCTTGCCAATCTCCGCATCGTCTGCCACAAGTTCTCCTCAATATTGCGCCAATGTCGCTTTTCAGGTTGCTGGTCTTCTGTTGAAAAACAGAGTCTTTCAACAGACTGCTAGTCTTCAGCTTCCAGTTCACTCCATATCTCGCGTACCCAGCTGCGAATTTGCAGTGCCTCCTGCCAGCGATCTGACAACTCGCGCTGATTGCGATCAGTAATTGCGTAGGGCGGCGGTCCCAACTCGCAAAGAAATATCAATGTAGCATCATCGGCATTGCGCTGACGCCACGCGCGCATCCCCAGCTTCCACCAGTGGCGGAAAATTGCCACCCATTCCTGGTGCTGTGGAAAATCGATCTGGACCTGCACTTGTTCGCGGCTCGCCACACGGCCCTGCATGCAGTCCGACCGCCGCAGAATCCGCTCGATATAGGCCTGATCCGTCTCGATAACAGGAGCGCGCATCTCGCGATCAACCACGAAATGTGACAAGTCCGCACAAAGCCGCATCTCCGGCACAAGGTCCATGACCTGCAGTGTGTAATACATATCATTAAGCAGGCTGTCGCGGTGGGTCTCGAAAAGCAGCGGGAAATCGTAATCTGCAGCTTCCTGCATCCAGCGATTGATAACGGGCACAGCATCTGCCGGATCGATCGGCATGACTCCGCCAATGATATTCACCAGGCTGGCGTTGGCATCTTTGGCCAGGTCGAACAGCGGACGCATGTCCTCCAGCTGGTACGGAAAGGCGTTGACCATGGACGAAAGTCCGAACTCGCCAAAGTAAGGCAGGATCTTCTGGAATTCCTCAATTTCGTCGGCTGCCGGATCGATGCACATGCCGTCATAACCAGCCTCCGCAACCATGCGAAAACTTTCCTCAAAGGAACGCTCGGGCTGGTCGGGGCTACGCAGCTCCATAGCCCACAGCGACTGAAATATTTTCAGGTTTTGCATCGTTGCGGAGTCAGAACGATGTCAAGAATGATGCTGCGTTGCCACCGTAAACTTCGGCCCTTTGTGCAGCCAGCAAGAACGCTTTGCCAGAGGGTTCAGGTCCTTCGTGATTGCCAGTCATACGGTGCACACGCTGTTTGTGAAAAATCTTTAATTGAGCAGCCAGGGGGATGACAGTTGCCGGATCGTCACCGAATAACTCACGATGTTTTGCCGGCAGCCGATACCACGGTACTGTCATATCCGCGTGATGGACATTGTGAAAACCGAAATTCAACGTAAACCAGTTTACGGTTTCGTTGGCAAATGATTGCGGGTTGCTGAAAGTATGCTCCTGCTCCCATTCGAAATTACCCTTTCGCTCCGGTTTATCAAAATCAAATAAAGTCAGGCTGTAAGGGTAGTCGTGCTGCAAGCTGTCCATGAACCTCAAAATGGTCATCATCAGCATGTATGCGATGGCGTAAAGAATCGCTGCCCTGGGAAAATAAATGAGCGCCGCAAGAAAAATACTGCCGCGAATGACGATTACCATAACATTACGACGACGCTGGTCTCTGCGTTGCGGAATTATAAACGATGTGAAAATCATGATGATGTGCATGATCAGATCGTGTGCCGGGATATAAAACCACTCCAGAAACTTACAAAGGCCCAGTACTTTTGGGTGGTCAACGAAGAATTTCTCGTAGTCGAACCAGACAACATCGTCATTGTCTACGTGGTGCCGGAAGTGCTTGTATCGAATGTCTTCGTAAGTGCCATAAGCGGCCCCGCACAACCAGGTCAGGAACCGGCCGAGGGCTGTATTGTGACTGATACGCTTAAAAACGAGGTTGTGACCACATTCGTGAATCATGTAGGCGGCAATCGTCATGGCGTGGGCCAGTAACAAGGTGGCACCAACATTCACAAAAACATTGTCGGCAAAAAGTCCCGCCAACCCGGCAACATATCCGGCGACGGCATAGAAAACCGCGCCAGCATAATAGAGCAGTCCGGCCGGTTCCCGGAATAACTCAGGGGTCGATCGAATATTCATTATAAATCAACGTGTTATAGGAAATGAAAAAATCAGTTGGCAATGCCTCTGAGTGACGATAACTGCCTGCCAGACGGCTGACAAGCTTGTGCAGCAATTCTGTGCACAGGCCCCACAGGATTGATAGCATAGCGCGCAACCCAATTCACCGATGAACCAGATAATGAACTTCAAAGACAAAGTTGTCATCGTGACCGGCGCCGCTCGTGGCCTGGGTCAGGAGTATGCACGCCAGTTCGCCCGGCGCGGCGCTAACGTTGCCGTAAACGATTTGCGCGATTGCAGTGAGACACTGGGCATCATCGAAACCGAAGGCGCTGCAGGCATCGCGGCAAAAACTGACGTGACCAGCGCAGAAAGCACACGGGAGATGGCAGAGGCGGTTCTGGGAAAATTTGGCAGAATTGACGTTCTTGTCAACAATGCAGCGCTCTATGGCAGCTTGAGTTTCGTTCCTTTTGACCGGCTGGATGAAGACGAGTGGGACGCCACGATGAATGTGAACGTCAAGGGTATCTGGCAATGCTGCAAAGCTGTCGTTCCGCTCATGAAAGCGCAGGAAAGCGGTTCGATAGTCAATATCAGCTCTCTTGCTGCTACTTATGGCATGCCAAATGGACTGCATTACACCGCGTCAAAGGCTGCGGTTATCGGGGCGACGCGTGGACTCGCACGAGAACTTGGACGCTACAATATTCGTGTCAACGCCGTAGCACCGAATGTTGTTAATACAGATGCGACCGGCGAAGTGTTTGGTGACAAACGGGACAAGGTCGTTGACGTCACGATGTCACAACAATCGATCAGAAAACCGCTTGAGACAGAAGACATTGTTGGCGCCGTGTTGTATCTGAGTAGCGATCACAGCAAACTAACGACCGGGCAAACTATCATGGTGGATGGCGGTACCGTTTTCCTTTGAATCTCGAGAGAATCGCCAAGCAACCAATACAGGATCAGGAAGCATGAAACTCGTTACCGCAATTGTTAAACCATTTCGCCTTGATGACGTCAGGAACGCCCTGAGTGAGGTTGGCGTACAGGGAATGACAGTAAGTGAAGTCAAGGGATTCGGCAGGCAGCGCGGGCACACCGAACTCTATCGTGGCGCCGAATACGTAGTTGATTTTCTGCCGAAAGCCAAGATCGAAGTTGCGATCTCTGATGATCGGCTGGACGAGGTCGTTGAAGCTATTATCCTGAGCGCCAAAACCGGCAAAGTCGGCGATGGCAAAATTTTCGTCAGCTCACTCGAGCAGGTCTGGCGTATACGCACCGGCGAGACAGGCGACAGCGCTTTATAGGTGCCTGCGACTTTATAGCGGGTTCCAGATGAAACCCTCGCCCCGACGCCGATATACGCCAAGCGCCTTACCGTAGACGTCATTCTCGCCGACCAAACCGAAGTAGCGGCCATCAAGGCTACTCCCTCTATGATCACCGATCGCAAGCAGCATGTGCGGTGGAATTACAGCACCCTGGATATCCGGTCCACCTCCATCCTGCAGATTGAGTACCGCAAGCCGCGTTCCAAACCTTTCAACATCACCTGCAACCGTTGCCAGTGCGGCACCATTGATAATGAGATGGCCATCGCTGATTGAAACGGTGTCGCCGCCAATACCGACAATGCGCTTGATCAGTCGGACTCCATCCTTTGGCGAATCAAAAATAACAACATCACCACGCTCGACTGCTGCGCCGGAGCCGAATTCGATGGTGGTAAACGGGACCCGCAACCCATAAGCCATTTTGCTAACCAACACCCTGTCGCCAGGCATCAGCGTATATTCCATCGAACCGGAAGGCACGTAGTAGTGGTCAGCCAATGATGATCGCGCAGCGAGGACCAATGCAATGATCAACAGAATCTGTGGCAATTCGGATTTCAGCCAGGACTTTTTCAATTTCATGTTGTACTGAGACAAATGCATACGATTTAAGTTGCCCTCGGCTTTTTTGGCAGCAGACTCAGATCTACGGCCGAATCGATATCCGGCCGTAACTGATGCAGATAGCCATGCTTAGCCGAAGAAAAAAGCGTTGAGTTTGTTGCCATCGAGATCACGGAAATACCCGGCATAGAATGTATCACCGCGTTGTCCCGGTTCTCCTGCATCACTACCACCCAGTTCCAGCGCTTTGGCGTACAGCGCATCTACTTTTTCCTTCGAATCGACACCGATAGCGACCATAACTCCATTACCAACAGTCGCAGCATTCCCATCCGCCGGCTTTATGATCGATATAGCGGGTGACCCCGGCCCGGTTGACCAGGCGATAAAACTATCTCCGTCCATCATACGGCCAGCACCAAGCTCACCAAGCAATGCGTCATAAAATGCTGCTGCCTCATCATATTTATTGGTACCAAGCGTGACGTAACCAATCATCTAGCTCTCCTTAATATTGAGTTCACTTAAAATTCTGCGGCGGATCGCAAAGCATAGCAGCATTCGCATTAGCGCAGCGTCAGCTCTCTGCCGCACTGAATCGCGCGGCCGACCTGGCTCGTGCCTTGGCCGATTCAGCGGCACGATTTTTTACCGGTGCTTCTGTTTTGAGCGCATCAATCAGCGCCCTGGCAACGGTAGTCACATCCTGAACTGCTCGGTCGAATGCTTCCTCATTCATTCTTGATGGTTTGTTAAAGCCACTTAGCTTGCGCACAAACTGCAGTGAAGACGCATGTATCTCGTCATCCGTTGCTGGCGGATCAAAATTGAAAAGATTTTTAATATTACGACACATTTCGATCTCCATTATGGCTGCTGCCTGTCAATTCAACTGCCTGCATAAGTCTCTGTCTTTAATATTGACCAGTGCCTGAGCTTTTCATCGAAACTCATCGCAGCATAGGCCGGACTCGTCGAGGGCAAGGTGTGATAACGCAACGTATTGGACTTATTGCCAATATCAGGCACAACCAACCGTTCGAACATCTGCGCTGCTTTTTGCCCGTTGAAACAGACCAGCTGAATATTCGGCCGCTGTGCAAAAAACGACGTGAAGTCATTTGCGACTGCCGTCGACTGGTCGATTGCCGAGTCCATACTGCCCGGCCTGACGGAAGATTGCAGAACGTCCCAGACCGCCACACCAGAATCGGACAGCCGTTTAGCCCGCTCTGCATACGGCAGTCGGGTGCCCGCGTCGAATAACTCCCCCATCAGACGCCAAAAAACATTCTGCGGGTTGCCGTAATACTGGCCAGTTTCCAGCGACATCTTGCTTGGCAGGCTGCCAAGCACCAGTGCGCTTGCGCCGGTCGTCACAAGCGGAGCAAAGCCGCTAACGTGACTCATGTCGAGCATTGAATGTCTCGCCGTCACCTATCTGCTTACTCGATCGCGCCGGGATACGCCGGTTAGTCGCTTTTGAAACCGGCCTTCTTGTGCTGACCGTCACAAAACGGCTTGTTAGCGGATTCACCACAGCGGCACAACGCAACCTGTTTGCCATTCCATGCGGGCCGACCGCTGGAAGTTACAATCGTCACATTGCCCTTTACCATCAGGGGACCATCTTTGATCGACTGCACACTAAGCACACCGCCTGACTCGTCCGAATCACTTACGGTGTCACCGACAGCACCATAATCCCTGAAATCCGCAGCTTCATGAGAGTTATCACAAAACGGTTTGTTTGCGGATTTGCCGCAGCGACAAAGCGCGGCACGAAACCGCAGTCCTGGCACATCTGCTGGTGCCTGATCGATATCCAGATCACCGCGAACAAATAATGGTCCGTTGTATGAAACCTGAATGGTATTGTCAGCAGCGGCCTGCTCGGCCCGTGATCCATCGGCATACTCGTAAGACAACGCCCCGGTCGGACAACGAAGAACCACCTCTTTGACATCGTCATCCGACACCATGTCCGGCTGACACCAGGGTTTTCTGCCACCGACAAAGAGGTCTCCCTTCGCCCGGCCACATTCGCCGATGTGGATACAAAGATCGCCTTTCCAGTTTACTGCCGCATTCTTACCAGGATACGTTATCGGATTTTTGCCAGACACTTTTCCCACCTCCGGGCTGATTCACACGTGATATTACCTGCCGATGAATATAGCGCAGAAAATCACCGAAATCCCGAAAAGACATTCTTTGTCGGTTTCTCCACAAACGCTGCTTGCCGCAAATGACACAGAGGTGGATTCTGGGGACTCCCGGATATGTTCAGCAAAAGGATTTGCGCCATGCGTGTTGTGCTCGCCGTTATGTTTTTGTATGTCGTCGTCCCCGCCAGTCTGGCGTACGATAAAAGTGCCGAAACGAAGTGTAAGAAGGCCGAACAACAGATTAGGTGGGTCGAGTCAAAAATGCGGGCCGGCTACACCCGTGCGCAAGGAGAAAAGCTCGAGGCACGGCTAAGAAAACTGCGGGCCGAGCGCAGCAAATATTGCCGCTGACCTGCTGCTACAGGTTTCCTGACCGCGGCATTATTCATTGGCGCATCGCCTGCTCTTGAAACAGCAATGACGCCGACCGTGATTCTTCAGCTTGCGAATCTCATCAGGTATCTCGCCAGCGATTCCATATCGCCTGAATGTCGTTGGCCCTTGGCCGGGTCATCGACCGTAATATTCATGCCACGAACGCTTTTGCGAAGCAGTCGCCTGTCATTGGCGTCAATATCGAAGTCGATAACGTTCAGGCAGCAGGTCGCCTGGTCAATTACGCCAAATGCGGACAACCCAAGCCCGGTCGCCCAACCAAGAATGGCAGCATTGGTACCGCCGTGCGCAAAGACAGCCAGATTCTGCCAACCCGGATCGGCGAGTATGGACTCGAATGTTACCGCTATCCTTGCGTAAAAATCTGCGTACAACTCGCCACCGAGAAAGCGGCTACCGTCGTCAACGGCGCGCCAGTGACTGAAAGCGATATCCTCGATGAGATTCAGATTGCCTGTCCCATCGCGAGTCGCTGGTCTGATTTCCTCAAGACCGGCATCGATCTCTATCGCAAGGTCCCGCGTTCCGATAACCCGCCGGGCGGTTTCCCGGGTCCGCGCCAGGCCGGAGCAAATAACCCGGTCAACAGTCACCTCAGCGAACATCTGTCCCATGGCATCGGCTTGTGATTGACCTTTAACATTGAGCGTTACGACGTCCGGATCAGGCACAACCTTGCCGTCCTGATCGACGTAGTCGACGGCACCGTGGCGAAACAAATACAGACGACGGCGCTGTGAGCCGTCGATCGAAATGCGTTTATCGGTCATTGTTCAGTTTTGCACGACTTTCTGTTTGATCGCGCCAAAAATACTGACGCCTTCTTCGTCGAGCATTTCAATCTGCACCGTGTCACCAAATTTCATGAACGGGGTGGATGGTGAGCCATCTTCAATGGTTTCCAACATGCGTTTTTCGGCAATACAGCTTGAACCCCTGGATCGGTCATAATTTGAAATTGTGCCAGACCCAATAATTGCGCCTGCGCCGAGCCGTCGGGTCTTGGTCACATGAGCAATAAGTTGATGATAATTGAAAGTCATATCAACGCCGCAAAACGGCTCGCCGAAAAGCTCGCCATTAAGATGTGTGCGCAGCGGTAAACTGAACGAACCATCACGATAATTATCGCCAAGCTCATCGGGCGTTACGGCGACCGGCGAAAAGGCAGTCGATGGCTTGGATTGATAAAAACCAAATCCCTTTGCCAATTCACCGGGAATCAGGTTTCTCAGCGAGACATCATTGACGATCATCAGCAGCTTGATGTGCTGAGCCGCATCATTCTCTGTGGTTCCCATCGGCACATCACCTGTAATTACCGCCGTCTCTGCCTCCATATCGATGCCGAACGCTTCACTCGGCACGGGAATGTCGTCCAGTGGCCCGAGAAAATCATCCGAGCCGCCCTGGTAAATCAGTGGGTCATGCCAGAACGTTTCCGGCATTTCAGCGCCACGGGCCTTGCGCACCAGCTCGACGTGGTTTACGTACGCACTACCATCAACCCAGTGATAGGCCCGCGGCAATGGCGAGCTCACGTCAGTTGCATCGAACGGAAATTCCCCATCGATCTGCCCCGCTTCAAGGCGTTCTGCGACGTCACGCAGTGCGGCTGATTTGTTATCCCAGTCATCGAGTGCTGCCTGCATCGTGCCAGCCACCTGCGGCACCGCAACTGCGCGACTCAGGTCGCGACTCACTACAACCAGTGTGCCATCACGGCCACCGGACTTAAGGCTTGCGAGTTTCAATTTCTACTCCCGATCGTTTGTGTCATAAATATATGAAAAAATAATTATTTTAGAAAAAACGAGTTCAAACACCGGTTACTTTACAACCATTGCCGGTGTATCCGTGCAATTTAGGCGTGTTCATCACGCGCAGCAACCTGCTTCCCATCAAAATTTTGCGGTTATCATGCCACTAAAACATGACACAGTGAATTTCCTGCGATGCGCGAGTTCGGCGTGTGGGAAGGATGAGCGAATGGTGAACTTGGGCGCCTGCCCAGAGAATTCGCGGCTGAAGCCGCTCCCACGACATCAACCGATCTGTGGGAGCGGCTTCAGCCGCGAATAGATCTGGCATATTGGAGAATAGAAACGAAACCGCTACTCAACGGCCAATATCTTCTCCATCACCGCCGGATCATCCGGCAACAGCCCTGCCGCCGGCAGTCGCTGTACCAATTCCCGCCACAAAGGCCAGCGCTCGAACGCCTTGCTGAATAACGGCAGCGATTCGTCCACCCTGCCATCTGCAGCCAGGGTCGCTGCGTGCCAGAAAATCATTTCATGGCTGTCCGGCACCAGTGCTTCGGCGCCGCTGTAAGCCGCGACGGCTTGCTCCACTTCACCAAGGGTCATGTGTTCGTCACCCTTGTTCATAAGCTGGTAGGCGCGCGCCATGACCAGCAAACGACGCATTTCAACCAGCGGCTCCAAATGGTCATCAACTCGCAGATCGATTATTCGACCTCCCCAGGCCGGTTCAGAGGCATCACCGCTGACAACCAGGATGGCAACCGACTGTTTGCCACGTATGTCACCGCCCTCGCCCTGTGCGGCCTCAAGCGCAGTCATCATTCTCTCTGCCAGATCACCCTCGGCACGCTCAAATGCGCTGACCATCGCCGAGCACACCGTAGGCTTCCACATCAGGTTCGCCTGAATGGCGTAGCTCGCGCCCGTTACATTGCAGAATTCTGAAATTGCGTTAATGCCCGTGTGATTGGCAACGACACCATTTGCGTCAACCATACCGACCTGGCGAACATCTTCGTGCTCATCAGCGGACAGCAACGCTGTCAGCGCCTGTGATGCGTCCTTGCCAGCGCGCATCAGTTCAAGACCCAACGGACCGTAACTGGGATCGGTGAAGGACTGTGTTGCTACAGCGCCGATGCCGGGTTGCGCCCAGATTACTCCGGAGCCCACAGAGAACCAGTGAGACTGCACCGCGGCACCGAGTTCACCGGTCTGTGAGTCACGAGCTACGATCGAGTAGGTGTGTACCGGTCGAAGCGGCTTGACAGAATCCGCAAAAGATTCGCTTGCGGATCCCGAAGCGACTGTAATTAACGCGAGCAAAAGCCAATGGTGGGTATTAATCGTTTTCATTCCAGTTCCTGATCGGCGCGAGATTTATTTTGTTCGCCGGACTCCTGCCTGCCGATTGTTATTATCGACCTTCATGCGATAGCTGCCCAAACTGCCTCTGGAAATTCGGACTGCGCTTCTGACTTTGGGAATCCTTACGCGTGTGCCGTCCGTCTCACGCCAGATCTGTCCATTGTCCAAACGAATTTCAAATCTATTATCGATAGTCGACCACACTTCAACAATCGTTGCTGAAATAAAGTCCAAATTGTTCAGCGCTTCGAGATCCGCCGCCGTTATGACGCCCAACAGATCTCTTTTTAGCCCGAAGTATTTCTCGCCCGAAACAGTCGATACATCGGCTTCCGACGAAGAATTTGTCGCCACTATTGCCGTCGAAGATTTTTCTCCGGCATCCGCGTCAGGTTGCGGCTTTGACTCAGGGGCGGACGACACGATTGGTGCGGCTGCGGCGGCTGCAACTGGCGCAGGACTCGCGGCTGGCTCCGGCATCATTTGTGTTGGCTCTGCGGATGGTGGCACTGCGCCCGGCACTTCCGTGTCTTGCTCGAGCTCGCGAACCACCGCAGCAAAACATTCCAGCTTTTCTGTCGGATCTGTAATCGCATTGCAAGCAAGAAGCCGATCATTGGTTGCAGACTGACTAGCATCCTGGGACCAAACCGGGTTGGTCAGGCCAATCCACACAAACGTTACGGCAAGGAGCGCACCGCTTTTCGCGAGCAATCTTGCTGAGTTTCCGAACATGAATTGCTCCCGTTTAGCTGTTGTCTTTATTTTATCAGGCTGTGCTGGCCTGGAACACTGCGGTTATCCTTCACTCAAAAAAAAACCGGGGCCAAAGGGCCCCGGTTTCTCCAACAGATCTGATGAGAATCAGAAGGTTTTCGTAAAGTTCACGAAGTATGACGTACCAATCAGGTCGTAACGAGCGGAGGCAACCGCGTTGTTTCGGTTTGGACCCGCTTGCTGCGAGATTAGCGGAGGCTCTTCGCCAGTAAGGTTGTTAACACCGACTGTCACTGCCGCGGTTTCCCAGTTGTAGGTCAACCCGAGATCATGATGCCACTGACCTTCTGCACCCGTAACCGGACGTACCTCACCGACCGAAGGATCAAGATCCGCCTGGTCGAGGAACTGGTATTGCGTGAATCCGTCTTCGGCAAAGAGGACATTCGGATCAGCACCTACCGGACAACCGCTCAGGCACAGGCCTGCAGAGTCAGTAATGATCGGATTTGTCTGGCCTTGTGGGAACTCTGTGTCAGAAAAGTAACGTGACTGCAAAATGACATCAAAGTTACCCATGGCCAATCCAACCGTAGACTGGAAGGTCCACTCCGGATTACCGATGCGACCTACGTCATCTACGATAGCCGAACCATCGGGATCCGCATCACTCGGCGGGAATTCCTGGCTCAGGCGCTCAGACATAAAGGTAGTAGCCGTTGACCAGTTCAAATTCACACGATCGAAATCCATCGCAAAACGCGTCGTGATGTCATATCCGGTCGCCGACTCTTCACCCGTGTTGATGAATCCTGCCCGCACAAAACTGATGAAGTTGTTTAGTGGCGTAGCATTTGCACGGTCCCTGAAGACGCGATCACAGAATGGGCTTTCCAAATTGTCCTGGTCGTTGTAACAACGGTTGACAATGGTGCCTGTATCCAGCGCACGAACCGTATCTTCGATTTGGATGTCGAAATAGGTCAATGCAAGATCGAAATCAAACCGATCCGAAAACGGCTGGCTCAATGTCAAGGTTGCCGTCAAAGACTCCGATGTTTCCGGCTGGAGCCCTGCTGCACCACCAGTAGAGGTCGGAATTGCAACGGTGAACGAAGTACCCAATTGCGTTGGATCCGCGCCGCTCAAAAGACAGTTGGCAACCAGACGGTCCGCTGCAGGACCAGGCTGAAGGAGAATAAAATTGTTGTTATGACAGGGATCGCTACCACCCGGAAGTGCTCCGGCCTGGTCCGCCAGGAACTGCTCACGCAAGTTCGGTGCGCGGAATGAGGTATTGAATGACGTGCTGAATGCCACGTACTCATTAAACCTCCACAAACCACCAATCTTGTAGACCGTTTTGTTACCGAAATTTTCGTCATCGGTATAACGGACAGCAGCATCAACTTGCAACAATTCAGCCCATGAGGCATCTACAACCAACGGAGCCGAAATCTCTCCATACACATCGAAGGTATCGCGACTACCCCGGGTTTCGCCTTCCTGCAACGCGTTTTCCGCAGCGTTCAGACCAAGCACACCGACAGCACTATTTTGTGAATCGATCTTGTCATTACGGAACTCGATACCACCCGCCGCACCAACAGTCTCGCCGTTCCAGAGGCTAAACATGTCGCCAGTAACGAACGCCGAGAAAATCGACTGCTCGGTCACCGTACGGTTAGTCCTGTTGCCCTGCAGATAATCACGCTCAGCCTGAGTGCTGAAAACGCCAGAGCTTGTCACGCCATCTCCGGCAACCGACATATTAAATATATCGAACGGCACACAGGGTGTAGGAGTGATAAGACCACCCGCAGCCGGAAAGCGCATGTCGCAGACGACTTCGCCTGTCGGCAAACCAGTGACCGGATCAGCAACAGCGCCGAGGTTCTGGGTTGCAAAAAACAGGTGATTTTCGAGCAAGACTTGCTGAGTAGCGTGGCCCGTACTGCGATCGTAACTCATAGAAACGTCATAGCCCCAGCTGTCGCTGAACGCAAAGTCGCCGGTAATGCCACCAACCAACCGAATCTGCTGCAACTCGACATCAAAGATCTGCGGGACGTCATCCAAAGTCAGGACTGGTGATACGTCGTCCGGAAACGGGTTCATCGGGTTCGGGACGAACGTAAGCTCGTTATTTGCACCAAGAATCGGAACGTTGGTGTCGTCTACGAGCGGAATCTGTCCAGGCACACCCGGAAAAATCTGCTCGCGAGCGCCAATAACGTTGTTTGTACGATTGAAGTAATAGCCTTCGAAGTACGCTTCCTCGTTATGGCCCCAATCAAGGTCAAGGTGTCCATTCATCACCAGCGAGAATCGCTCATAAGGGCGATAAAGGTCGGCATCCGCACGATCCAGCTGATCGTTAGTAGATGGATCAAAGCGGAACCGATCGAGACATCGTCCATTTCCCGGGCCGGTATTGCCGCGACAATCTAAAGTGCCATCACCCATTGTTGGGGGGAGTGCCCTGAATGTCGAGAATCCCGGGATAGGATCTCCCGCCAGTTGTCCCTGCGGTCCACCTAGTGGGCCATAAACGATATTGCTGGAGCCGGGCGTATAAATCAGACGCGTAGCATCAACGGGGTGAACTGCCGAACCGTCATCCCTGGCCAGAGCACCGGACGCAAACAAGTCGTTGAACGTGGTCATCCAATTATCAGGAAAGTCGCTCTTACAGTTGTTGATGATGCGACCTTGGGCTGTCTGACCGAGGCCGGCTTGGCCGCGACGCAAACATTGTGAGTATGAGCGATCGCCCGTGCGTACGCGTTCCTGCCTGGAATACTCCATGCCGAACGTGATATTTCCGGTATCGCTGCCAACACCACCAACGAGAGAAGCCTGGTAAATCTCGCCGCCTGTGTCATTCGGTATTTCGGTATTAACGGTGAAGTTAATGCCTTCAAAGTCTTTTTTCATGCGAACGTTTACAACGCCTGCTACTGCATCAGCGCCGTATACTGTTGACAGACCACCGGTCAGGAGATCTACACCCTCAACCATGCCAATCGGAATCATATTGATATCCGGTTGCGGCGGGGCGCCACGGATACCCGCAAGTCCCATGCGTTTGCCGTTAACGAGAACCAGGGTTCTTTCGCAGCCAAGGCCGCGAAGGTTGATACAGGCGGATCCTACGCCACCGTCAGCCGGAGCCTCGGATGCGTTGGTCTGGCCGGCGTTGGTGCTAATGCTGCCGTCAATCTGCTGACCGCTGGCTGCTGTGGATTTCTGCAACAACTCTGAAATAGAGACGATGCCAAGCCGCTGTGCCGCCTCAGTATTGAGGACCTGTATTGGTGTGGTGGAAGAAAATTCGTCACGGGCAATACGAGAGCCCGTTACTGTAATTTCCTCTATACCTTCCTCGTCGTCGGCATCCTGTGCCTGAACGGGTGATACAAAGAAGACTATCCCTGCCACCAGTGGCCACGCGTTCAAAAGGCGCAGCCAACTCTTCCTAGTTCTCATATCGTTTTCTCCCAAAAAAGACCTGGCCTTCAATTAATTCAGGCTTGCGGTCGGAGTATTTTTTCATTATCGATGATCACTTTTGTCGACCAGGACTCAAAAAGTGCACCTCATTGAGCGGCCTGAAAAACGTACCATCTGGTCGACGGTGATCGTGTGGCCTCTAACTTACTCTTTGCTGAGCAAATATCAATCTTTTGTTGTTTTACGGCGCGCAATGAGCAAGCTGAGGCGAGGAATCCGCAAATTTCCTTTATATAAAAAGGATATATGGAGCGAAAACTGTGTTGCATCTACACAACATCGCCGTCTATTGGCAGGGTCGGGAGGATATTAGCTGGCGTGGATTGATCCGGCAGATCTATCTCGGTGTAACCAGCCCGCCCCGTTTGTGAGAATTCACAATCTCCGCCTCGTAATCGAGTGGCAGGTAGAAATATTTAACGTGATACCGCTGATCGCCAGTATCCGCGGCTACACCATCCACGTATCGTGGTCTGTAAACGAATTCCTCGACCGCGTTGCGTGCCCTTAATTCCATCTGTGAGAAGTTCGGCGGATTAGCCTCGACAATCCGGTGGTCCTTTGTACGGCCACGGTCATTTATCGTGAACGCCACGACCATTTCGCCTTCCAGATAGTCATCCGGCACTATATTTTCACGGTTGGGATTATATTCGAAATTTGCATAAGGATCGGGTTTGCGCTGAGACAAGGGCACCGGCGACTCAAGATTTTCGGCACGGGCGACCAGGTAAATTTCGTTCGAAGACAGCAACTCCCAGGCCGCTAGATAGTGGCGATGCGCGCGTCCTCGCAAATCAAACAATGTGTAATAGTCCGCAAGTGCCAACAAACAGTCTTTTCTGACTTCCCAGCCACTGTTCGGATTATTCTCGGCAATCCACAGGGCCCTTTTCAGGTGTTTTTCAGCCGTTGACGTCGTCACGGCACGATAAATCTCACCGCGCAATGAATGGATAGAGAGCTCCGCCATCCGGATATTCGGTTCGATCAGCGCCAGGTCAGATTTGGCGTAGTGTTCTCGTTTAATTGCCCGAATGTGCCGCCAGGCCTTGTATGCTTCGCCGCGCATATTCAGTTGCCCGTAAATTTCTGCCTTTTGATACAAAGCTGGCAGTAATTCTTCCGACTCCCGCGGATACCTGCGCGTGTAAAGCATAGTCATGCGATCAAGCATGTCCAGCGCAGACGCCGGGTCGTTTTGTTCAAGATATATCTGCATCTTCGATTGCAGGATCGGCAGTTGCTTAAGGCTGTGCGGGCCATAATTGACGTTACTGACGTGCATCGCCCGGTCAAAGCTGGCGAATGCCTGGTCCGAATCGCCAGTGTCCAGTTGTACGTTTGCGAGGCCGCGTAGCGGCATAATGAGCGCAGGACTCAGGTTGTCCTGCTCGCCGGCGATGAGATTCAGCGCAGCCGCGTAATTTTGTAAGGCCGACTCGTGACTGCCCTGGAATTGCTGGGCAATGGCAAGGTTCTGCAACGCGTGGGCGCGCTCAGATACTGCATCGATTGACTCGGCATCGACAGACTCGACCATTTTCTTGGCGACAATTTCTGCCTCAGAGAACGACTCACTGACCAATGCCTCATTAAAAGACGCAAAGCGGTCGCGCTGCTGCTGGTCCGCGCTCGTCGTTGGCGCCTGAATTAATTCCGACCAATGTTCAGAAACAGAGCTGGCAGAAGCGGCAGCACACAGGGCAACACATATTAATGAAGTTCGACGGAAATTTCGGAAAGCATTCTGCATAGCCAACAATCAG
This sequence comes from uncultured Woeseiaceae bacterium, assembly GCA_964403695.1. Lineage (GTDB taxonomy): Bacteria > Pseudomonadota > Gammaproteobacteria > Steroidobacterales > Woeseiaceae > SZUA-117. Next base: position 19,747 of record CAYOHF010000039.1, read on the forward strand.
ATTAACCCCGGTAGCTGCGTCCCAGCAAGTCTATTGACCGGGAGTACCAGAAAATGTTCAGGCTTTATGCAAAAAGGGTCTGAGCCAGCGCTCCATTTCCAGACAAGCCGCCACAGCTTCTCTGGCTGGTTCAGGAACTGCGCCGCATTGGCTGGAGCTGCCAATAAGTCAGTGAACGCCAGAACCACTCGGCCGGCCCGAAGCGAAAACGCTGCAACCACAACGGACTGATAATCATTTGAAATCCGATAACGACAACGACGAATGCCATTTGCCAGAGCCGTGAAACCTGACCGTAAAGGCCGAAGCCATAACCGTAAAAAACGGTTGTCAGTATGATCGAATGCAGCAGGTAATTCGTGAATGCCATTCGCCCGACGGCGGCAAAGCGCTGCATCAGCTTCGTAAGCACGCCGGTCTTGACGACTAACATAACGACTGCGATATGACCCAGTGCTACGAATATGCTGCCAATATAATTAGGCAGCATGCCAATCCTGAACATGAATATGTGGTCCCACTGGTGAGCGGTCACAAAATAAATGCTATAGAGCATGATCGGTAGTCCAATTCCATACCCGGCCAGCATCATTTTCCTGTAAAAGGCGATGCTGCGTTCAGCGGACAGCACAGACAGCTTCATTAACGCCATGCCGATCAACATCAGGCCGCCGACTCTCCACAACAGAAACGCAACAATTCCCTGCGTCTGCATGCCTATGACCATGGGCGCTCTGTGGACAACAATATCCGCGTAACTATTCGAACCATAGGCCTCGATATCCCGCCTGACCTGCTCCTCAGGCGGCCCCATAAAAACACTCATGGCCTCCCACTCCTCGAGCGTCGTGGCTTGTTCCTCGCTTAGCGCCTCACCAGAATCCTGCACCTGTTCGATCTCGGCGACCGACACCTGCAATTTGTCCACGTAAACGCCGCCGGCGTAGGTGAACAACAGTGCAACCGGCAACATCAGGCACGCGACAATAATCAGCCTTCGCGGCTTGCGGTTTCTGAGCGGGAATATCAACATCCCCATGAGGGCATAGCTGAACAGGATGTCGCCGAACCAGATCAGGTAACCATGCAAAGCGCCGATCAGGAGCAGCCAGAAATTACGCCGGTACCAAATGCCAGCATATTTGACGCCGCGGGCCTCCGCACGTGTACTCATCATGATGAGCCCGGCACCAAACAGGATCGAAAATATGGTCATGAACTTCTGGTCGAAGAATAAGTGCGTGAAATACCAGGTGCCGATGTTGAACCACTCGGTGCCGCCGTACGCGAGTGGATTGGAGTAGGCAGCCATCGGCATCGCGAAGCCATAGATATTCATTACCAGGATGCCGAGTACAGCGATGCCGCGCAGTGTGTCTATTGAGTTAAAGCGCTCGGACGCCGTAACCGGCATGGCAGATTGCTGTTGATCGGTAGCAGGTATTTCATCCGACCCAACTGACTGGTCATTCATGGCGCGTCCATGCTTTTTGATAGCAGGGAAATACCGTAACACGAATTATTATGGGAGTGAGAAGCAGTACGAATACACAATTCCTCGCAAGAGAAAACGCATATGCCACAAGTGAAAATTTGCGAACATCCCGTGGGGCTAAGAATTCGCGGCTAAAGCCGCTCCCACGGGATCCTGCCAGGGATGGAATTCGGTGGTTAAGCCGGGAAGAAATCGATTGGCTTGGTCGTGGTAACCGGTTCTACGTCTCTTGCCTCGAAACGAAAAAGTTTCACACGCTGCACAAGTTTACGTTCCAGTTCATCGTCATCGAGTTCACTCGATACTATTTCACAGAAAGTTACCTCGCCCGATGGGGCAATCGTAAGGCGCAATACCAGTTTGCCTTCGAGAATCGGATTCACGCGCAGTGCGCGATTATACAGGGCGAAAATCGCACCCTTGTTCTTGTCAAAGACGAGTTCGATTTCCTCGCGGCTACGCGATGCTTTGCCGCTGGTGCCAGTGCGGCGCGTACCACCCGCGGATTGTCCGACCGCCTCGACAGGGCTCTTGATGGCCGTGACATTACGCCCGGCCAGTGCCGAGCCACCCGTATTGCGGCTCATGCTGGCCGTGTTGATACCACCACTGGCGGTACCAACCTTCGAGGTAATCATTGAGCGTTCGTTTCGTTCCGCAGATCCAACCGACGATGTCAGCGGTCGTTCATCGGCAACTTGTTCGAGTACGTCACTGTCAGCCAGGGCTGCCAGATCTTCGGTAAATGGCATCAGCGCAGCCTGTGCCTGCTCGCGCGCAATCTGTTCGTAATCGATTTCTGGTTCCGGTTCCGGCTCAGGTTCGGGTTCTGGCTCCGGTGGTGGCGGCTCTTCTGCAACCAACTCGGGCTCCGGCTCAGCAATCGGATCCGCTTCCGGCTCCGGTTCCGGCTCAACCGGTTTCGGCGGCGGTGGCGGTGGCGGCTTTTGCTCCAGCAACAACTTGGCGATACGCGGTGGAATTACATCCACAGCATTTGGGTCAACTTCAGGCGTTGGTAACCATGGAAAAACCAGTGCAAAGAAAACCGTGACGCCGAGTACGATAGCGAGCAGGCGCCGGAATTTCCGTTCCTGGCCCGTGTTCTTCGTCCACGCAAGCTCATATTCTCTGTAGAAAGGAATGTCCAATCCGTTGCTCCTAACCCTTAATCCTGTTCATCACGTTCTAAAGCGAAACGCTAAGCTGATTTGCTTCTTGCAGCAGATCCGAGCTTCTCTGTAAAACAGCCAATGAAATTTGTCCGTATTCGGACTGCGTGCAAGTCGCCATTACTTTCTTCAGCAAACGATATGGAATGTCCTTGTCGCCCATGATCGTGACCTCACGACCGGCAATATCCTCCTGGGATTCGCGCCGCAATACGCGATCATTCTGCGACAGGAGCGCCTGGCGTAGCTCTGGAATGTCGTTGCCCCGGAGTTGCAATACGTCACTCACCTTCGCCACGGGAGTTCCCTGCACGATTATGAATTCATCACTAATTAAAATAACCACACTCTCGGATGCCTTGGCTTCAGCAATCGATTCCGGCAATTGAATATCCTTGGCATTCGGTAGTACTTCGACATCAGATGAATTGACCAGCAGGAAGAACACGAGGATCGTAAAAATGTCCATCAACGACACCAGGTTCAGTCCGGCACTGCCAAGCTTGCCTCGCTTGTGGTGTCGCTCCATGCGTTTAGCGCGGCTTGACTTGATCATGACTCAGGCTCCGTCCAGAACCGGTGCATCACCGATTGAAATATCGGGAAACAGGTCCTCACGAACGATTCTTTCACCGTCGATTGATTCTGCAATCCTGACACGATCCATTACCTGGACCAGCGTGTCATAAGGAATCTCCGATTCGAGCAAAATTGCTGCATCAGTTTTTTCCGGATAACTCTTCTTGATCTCTGACAACTTCTTGCTTAACGCCGCGTAGTCATAACCATCGATACCGTTCGGATACACACCCAAAGCGCCAATGTTGCGGTCGCCAACTTCTATTTGTCCTTCTCTGACAGTTACTTCCAGTTGAAATGTCAGCTCCTGCTGCTCGGCGGGCTCGGTAGAGGAGCCTGGCAAATTCAGTTCGAGAACTGCCAGTCGCGAGAACACCGCGGTAATCAACAGGAACGGAACCAGAATAACCATCAGGTTCATGAACGCCGTAATGTTGAGCTCGGCCGTCTCAGTGTTGTGATGGCCTCGCCTGCTTCGGCTGCGTATCATTTCAGGCTCCGGCAGGCTTCAGTTGACGCTCTGTAACAGCGTTAAGAAACTTGACGCTTGCCATTTCGAGGCTGTCGACAATCTGGTTGGTCTTGGTCTGCAAAAGTGCATGCACCAGCAGCAGCGGAATAGCGGCCATCAGGCCAAATGCCGTCGTGTTCATCGCTACCGAAATACTGGCAGAGAGCAAATCCGCTTTATCTGCAGGGTTGGCATTTGATACCGCCGTAAACGCGCGGATCAGGCCGATAATTGTGCCCAGCAGACCCAGCAGAGTCGCAATGTTGGCGAGCGTTGCGAGATAGTGAGTTCGTTTCTCAAGTCTCGGTAGCACTTCCATCATGCTCTCTTCCATCGCCTTTTCTATGTCATCACGGCGCGTCGCTGATTTCACGCGATACAGGCCATAAGTAAGAATCGAGCCGATGGCGGCTTTTGATTTGCCGGTAATAGCCGCCGCTTCCTGGAAGTTGCCTGCCTTCAGAAAAGGCACGATCTTCTTCCACAAGGAACGGTTCGTTGCGCCGGTCACAGTGAGGTACATCCAGCGCTCAATGGCAATTGCCATACCGAGTGCGAATACGATCAGGATCGGGTACATGAACGCACCGCCCTGTTGGAAAAAACGGACTATGCCGCCTAAAAAATCCATTTGATTACTCCTCTTTCAATCAAATCATTTAAAACAAAAACGTCAAAGAGACTAACTGCCTCTTTCAATCAAATCGTTACAAATAAAAGCGTTAAACTACCAACCGCCTCTTTCAATCAAATCGTTTAAAACAAAAACGTTAAAAATACTAACTATCTCTTTCAATCAAATCGCTTATAAAAAAATTATTCTTCATCTTCAACATACAGCTCGTCGTAATATTCAACCTGCCGTATAAATTCTGATCTGTCTATTGGCGCCAGTACTTCATCCAACAAGGTATTGACCGGTCTTGCCGTCAGGTTTCCCGGATCAGATTTTTTCCAGGGAACGATGTAGAGCACTTTGGGTAACTCCTGGTTACCGGTGACCTCCGTTCTTCCCAAGTCAATCTCATCCATTACTCCGTTGTTATCTTCCCTTCTGCGTACGTCCTGGGCCAAAACTGCTGTTGGGGCCCCGACTTCAACTTCCTCGCCAATTGCCGACAAATCCTCGGATGACAAACCAGGCTCAAGTTCATCAATTTCGGCAGATTGTGCCGCCTCAGTAACGGGTTCCTGTGCTACTGCAGCCAATCCGACAAAAGCCAGCAGCAGTAATAATCTCTTTATAATCGTCTGCATACTTGTTACTCCGTCACATTTGCGCTTTTTTGTGTTGCTGTAACCCGCCTTTTCAGGTCCGCAATCCAGCGCATGACCAGTTTGTCCTCTCCGGCTATCTCCTGGTAGCGCTCATAGTGCTGCAATGCGGCATCGAGACGCTGAAAATAGAGGTCATTAAGCACGCCCAGGTTGTAGTGTGCCAAGGCATAGTCCGGATCGGCTGTGACGGCCTTCAAGTAGGCGTTCTCTGCTGCTTCGAACTTGCCCTGACGCCGCAGCAACATGCCAAGTTGATTCAGTGCCTGCGGTTGCAGAGGATCCAGGATCAGGGCATCGGTAATACTTGCCTCAACCGCTGCATCATCGCCATTCCTGGCATGGATTATAGCCAGGTTAACGTGCGCGCCGGAATAATCCGGATACTGCAGCAGAAACTCCTGGAAGCGCAGCGATGCATCCATATCATCGCCAGCCGCCATGGATGCGACCGCCTGCTCATACAGCGTCTGCACTTGCGGCGGAATCACCCTGCTCTCAGCTGACTCGCTACCCGCCTCTTGCCCTGCTTCAGTGGCAGACGAGCCCGAAGGCATCGACCCGCACCCTGCCAGTAACGACAGGCACACTGCCAACGCTGGCATGCAGCAGCAGCGAGAACTGAAATAATTAATAAAGCGCTGTAACAACATTTTCGCTGCGCTCCATTTTCGCATAGCGGGCTGGCAACAGGCTTGCCAGTGCCGTGAAACTTTGTTGGACCCATTCGTCGTAGACACCATCCACTGTTCGGGTCGTGTTTGCCTTATGTAGCTCAATTGCTTTCTCTTCGAAGGGGAAAGTCTGTTCCTCCAGCAGGAGTACGTATTGTTCCATCGCCGCCGCGTCAAGATTTCCCGGCCGTTCGGAGGCCATCAGATCCGCACTGAATTGCTGATAGACCTCACCAAGTCTGAAAGTCGCTGCCGTGGTCACTTCGGCGACGCCGTACTCAGCAGCAGCACCATATACCTCCAGCACATCTTCCATCAGCGATTTTTTGAGCTTAAGACTATCGGCCAGCGGCTGCGTAATCTTGGTCACCATGAAGCTGCGCCGCACAGGTTCTGCAAGCTCCAGCGACGCAATCGCTGCAAGATACCTGGTGCGATCTGAACGTTGTGCGCCAGCGGTCGCATCTACCCGAATCAGGTCCTTATTTATCTGCGTTCGCGCTTGCTGGTCGCCGCTGGCTTCTGCAATTTCGAGCAAGCGGAAACGTGCCTCAATCGATTCTGAAAGCGGATTGGGGTAGCGCGCAATGACATCCTCAAGAATATCCTTCTCCTGAGCGACCTGTTCGCTGGTTTTATACAGCTCCGCTGCTTTCCAGAGCGCTTCGCGACGCACATCTTCAGTACTGCCCGGTGTGTTCGCAATACGTACAAATTCACCGGCTGCTTTCACGCTGTCTCCTGATTCGAGGTACGTAACTGCGAGTTTTTGCGTTATATCGTCGTTGAATTCACTATCCGGATAATCACGGCGGAAATCTTCAAGAACCGTCGACGCGCGGCTCCATGCGGCCATGTTTATCAGCGCTGCGGCTGCGTCGTAATCTGCAGTTGCACGAATATCTGAATCGGGAACTACCTCGCCGAGGCGCTGGAAATGCGTGACTGCCGTTTCCAGGTCACCGGCATCACGTGCCTGCTCACCTTGCTTATAGATAGAGGATGCAATCCGGTCTTTGATTTCCTGATGTGCCGCGGCGTCATCTGCTGGCGTGTACGGCCGCAGCCTGTAATACGCTTGCTCCGCATCGGCATAGTTATTCAGGTCGAATTGCGAGTGCGCAATTACTGTCCATGCAGTTCTGGCCAGGGGTTCTTTGACAGGCGGCTGTTTGCTGACCACGGACTGGCCAACCGCGACTGCGAGATCAAACTGATTCTGGCGGAACAAGTCTTCTGCGACCGTGGTCAGGACCGCACCTGACTCAGGATGCTCCGGATAGGTGTCGGCGAACTTCAGACCGCTGTCGAGGTACTGCTGGTGCCATGCCAGCTTTGCGTTGTCCTCAAGTAATTCTTCATGTTTGCGATAAGAAAGTATGGCTGCATAAGCTGCCTCGGATGAATGCTCGTGCTGCGGATATTCGTATGCCGTACGCTCATACTCCGCAGTCGCCTCCGCATAGTCCTCGCTCTCATACAAAATCTCGGCGAGGAGGAAATTGGTGTTCGCGCTGTCGACAAGCCCCGGGAAAAAATCCAGGTACTCCCGGTACCAGCGAGCCGCTTCCTGATAATCGCTGCGCTTGCCGTTTTCTTGCGCCTGGGCATGATAGTACTGCGCGAGATCGAGCAGATTGTCCTTTAGATACTCTTCAACATTCGCATTATCTGCGCGCGCATTACGCGTCCAGAATTCGCTGTTCATGCCGTAG